>NZ_JAAGPG010000956.1:0-1678 GCF_017104665.1 Burkholderia sp. Se-20378
GTGTGTTCGATGCGCACGAAGCGCCGCTGTCGGGGATGGGCGCGTTCGCGTGGCCCGTTGCGGTCGGCGCAGGCCTTGCGCTGCTGTGGCGCCAGTCGCGCGGCACGGCAGGCGCCGATGCCGCGCAAGGCTCGGCGCCGGGTGTCGCGCAATCCGTCCCGGCAGGCATCATCGCGCCGCTGCATACGCTGATGTTCTGGACCGTGTGCGGGCTGCTGTCGCTCGAAGGCTTCTGGCGCCTGCGCGCGTACGTGCCCGAGGGTGCGTGGAGCTGGAGCGCGTGGGCCTATGGCTTCGGTGCGCTGCTCCTGCTGGTGTCGGGCCCAGGCTCGCGGCTGCGCTGGCCCGTCGCGGCGTTCCCGCGTGCGTACCAGGTGTGGGGCGCGGCGCCGCTCGCCGCGCTGCTGTGGCTGTGGAGCATCGCCAGCGTGATCAGCGACGGCAACGCGGCGCCGCTCTTCTGGCTGCCGCTGCTCAACCCGCTCGACATCGCGCAGTTCCTGGTGTTCGTCGCGTTCGCCGTGTGGCTGCGCCGACTGAAGACGCTCGGTATCGCGTGGCATCCGCGCGTCGTCGACTACGCTGCGATCGCGACCGTGTTCCTGTGGTTCAACGCGCTGATGCTGCGCACGCTGCATCAGCGCTTCCACCTGGCCTACGACATCGACACCGTGCTGTCGTCGTTCGGCATCCAGCAGGTGTTCATGGTCGGCTGGAGCCTGTTCGCGTTCGCCGGCATGTGGCTGACGCGTCGCGACGGCATCGCCCGCGTGTGTGCGCTCGCGTCGCTGCCGCTGATCGTCGTGATGTGGGTGTGGACTTTCTACGCGAACTTCACGCAGGACGGCGGAAGCTGGGCGCGCGTGCCGCTCGTCAACCCGCTCGACCTCGTGCTCGCGGTGGTCTACGCACTCGCCGCATCGTGGTTCGTGCGCGCACGCAAGCTCGGCTGGTCGTACGGCAAATATCGCGTCGAGCTGCTGAGTGCGGCCGGGGCGACCGCATTCCTGTGGCTGAACGCGATCCTGCTGCGCACGCTGCATCACTGGGCCGGCGTGCCGTACGAACTCGGCGCGATGGCGGAATCGACGCTCGTGCAGGCGTCGGTGTCCGTGTACTGGACGCTCTGCGCGCTTGCCATCACGATCTGGGCCACGCGCCGCGGGCTGCGTCCGCTGTGGTTCGTCGGCGCCGCGCTGCTCGCGCTCACGGTCGTCAAGCTGTTCCTGTTCGACCTGTCGCACGTGACCGGCATCGAGCGCATCGTGTCGTTCATCGGCATCGGCGTGCTGCTGCTGTTGATCGGGTATTTCTCGCCGCTGCCGCCGAAGGCTGCGGCGCAGCAGGACGACCAAGCATGAAACGACTCGCCGCCCTGCTCGGACTGAGCCTGTTCGCGTCGTTCGCGGCGGCCGACGGCACGCCGGGGGCCGGGCACGCCGCGCAGCGCTTCTCGCTCGACCTCGACGGCGCCGCCGCGTATTACCAGCTCACCGTGCCGCAGCCCGTTTATGCGGCGAGCCGGCGCGACGATCTCGGCGACGTGCGCATCTTCAACGGCGCGGGCGAGCCGGTGCCGTATTCGCTCGACGCGCCCGCGACTGCCGCGCCCGCCGTCCCGCCGACACGCACGCCGGTGCACTGGTTTCCGCTACCGCCCGCCCGCGCCGACAACGGC
>NZ_JAAGPG010000957.1:0-234 GCF_017104665.1 Burkholderia sp. Se-20378
TAAAAAAAAAAAAAAAACAAGACACATAGTAGAAAGCATAGATTTAACAATAGTACAGAACGACAAAAGAGCACCATTATGATACTAGTTACAATGACACACAAAGTACACTGCACCAGTGCAGAGATGTCGCAAGGAGTATATGAATGCTGAAGGACACATAGGTAGGCAGAGTCACAGAGTACGCGTCGAAGAGGTCACGTTCATAAATCATGTCACGATGAACAGATGATT
>NZ_JAAGPG010000958.1:0-1885 GCF_017104665.1 Burkholderia sp. Se-20378
TCACGCTGCCGCGCTCGTTCAGCACGCGGTCGACGGTGGTCGTGCTGACCCCGGCGAGCGCCGCGATCTCGTCGAAGCGCGCGGTGCGCTTGCGCCAGCGCGGCCCGGATTCGCCTGCCATGGTTGTCTCCATCGTGGGGTCGCCATCGAGACGTGGCGATGCGAGGAACGCTAAAGCGATGGCGAAATTTCGTCAACGTTTCGATTGAGCGGGGGAGGCTGCGGGCCTAATTTTGATTCCATGCCGAAGCGCTTGCCGCGCTTCCTACGGACAAGGAATCAAGGAGACGCACGTGGTTCATCTCGACGACCAGGCGCACGACCGCACGGCGGCGCGCCGGCAGGAATACCGGATGACCGGCGGCGCCGGCGAGCGCGCGCAGGCGGCCGGGCTCGTCAACGCCGAGTGGTACCGGTGCGCGGTGCCGCGGCCGCTGATGAAGCAGCTGATGCAGCGCGGCGACGCGCGCGCGATCCGCGACACGCTGATCTGGTACGCGGCGATCGCGATCAGCGGCGTGCTCGCGTGGCTGGCATGGCGCGCGCATTCGGCGTGGGCGATCCCCGCGTTCTTCGTGTACGGCACGCTTTACTGCAGCCCGGCCGACTCGCGCTGGCACGAATGCGGGCACGGCACCGCGTTCCGCACGCGCTGGATGAACGACGTGCTGTACCAGGTCGCGTCGTTCCAGGTGTTCCGCCGTGCGACGGCATGGCGCTGGAGCCATGCGCGTCATCACACCGATACGCTGGTCGTCGGGCGCGATCCGGAAATCGCCGCGCCGAAGCCGACCGACTGGTTCTCGCTCGTGCTGAACATCGTCGCGCTGAAGCACGTGGCCGGCGAGCTGCGCAAGATGATCGCGATTGCCTTTACCGGCCGGCTCGACGACGAGGAGCGCACCTACGTGCCGGAATCGGAGCGGCCGAAGGTGGTGCGCGAGTCTCGCATCCATCTCGCGGTGTACGCGCTCGTGACCGCTGCTTCGCTCTACTGGCACACGATCCTGCCGCTGCTCTACATCGGGCTGCCGAGCCTCTACGGCGCATGGCTGTACCTGTATTTCGGCCTCACGCAGCATGCGGGCATGCCCGAGAACGTGCTCGATCACCGGCGCAACTGCCGGACCGTGAGGATGAATCCGGTGTTCCGCTTCCTGTACTGGAACATGAACTACCACGTCGAGCACCACATGTTTCCGATGGTGCCGTTCCACGCGCTGCCGAAGCTGCACGAGGCCGTGAAGGCCGACATGCCGCCGCCGTATCGCAGCACGCTGGCCGCGTACGCGGAGATCGTGCCGGCGCTGGTCCGGCAGACGCGCGATCCGACCGATTACGTCGTGCGGCCCGTGCCGGATGCCGCGCGTGCCTGACCGACATCGCCCCTGCCAACCGAGGAGACAAGCAACATGACGCAATGGATCGACACCGGAGCACTCGACGACATCGACGACGAAGACGTCGCGCGCTTCGACCATGCCGGCCACACGTACGCGATCTACCGCATCGACGGCGAAGTCTATGCGAGCGACGGCCTGTGCACGCACGAGCACGTGCATCTGGCAGACGGGCTCGTGATCGACCACGTGATCGAATGCCCGAAGCACAACGGGCGCTTCGACGTCCGCGACGGTCGGCCGCTGTCCGCACCCGCCTGCGAGAAGCTGCGCACGTACCGCGCGAAGATCGAAGACGGCCGCATCCTGATCGAGGTGTGACGCGATGACGAACGACCGGGTGATGGCGATCGTCGGCGCGGGTCACGCGGGCGGCCGCGCGGCGCAGGTGCTGCGGGAGTCCGGCTGGGGCGGGCGGATCGTGCTGATCGGCGCGGAGGCGCATCCGCCGTACGAGCGGCCGCCGTTGTCGAAGGGCGTGCTGA
>NZ_JAAGPG010000959.1:0-265 GCF_017104665.1 Burkholderia sp. Se-20378
TGATGCTTTGGTGATGGAGGTAGATAGAGTATATGTGTATGTAGATAGGTGTGTGAGGATGTGCAGGTGTGGGTCGGAGTTGACAAGAGCGTGGGTGATCTGATCGGTATGTGTGATAAATGTTGTGAGAAGGTGAGTAGGACGGCTGTTGGTATGTTTGGTTTTGGTGTCTATGCTTGTGTTTGTTTTCATGTGTATCTCTGTCTTTGTTTTTTTTTTTTTTTTTTTTTTTTAATGCTACGGCGACCCCCGGGCTCTACACGCT
>NZ_JAAGPG010000960.1:0-1472 GCF_017104665.1 Burkholderia sp. Se-20378
TGAACACGAACAGCGGCACGCCGCGACCGCCGATCTGGGCGGCGCGCGCGGCGTCGGCGTCGACTTCGTCGCGGTACAGGTCGCTGCGCAGCACGGCGTCGACTGCCGAGCGCTCGAGCCCGGCTTCGACCGCGAATTCGGTCAGCTCGGCGTGATCGAACAGCGAGCCGTGCTCGCAGAAATACGCGCGGTACAGCCGCTCGGTCAGCGCGTGCGCGCGGCCCGTCGCTTCCGCGAGTTTCACGAGCCGGTGGCCGTCGAGCGTGTCGCCGACGAGCGTGCCGGGCAGGTCGTAGCGCAGCCCGACGCTCGCAGCCGCATCGGTCACCTGGCGCAGCATCTGGTCAACCTGCGCGGGCGACATCCGGTACTTGCCGGCAAGCATCGCCTCGACCGGCTCGACGGGCTGGCCAGGCATCAGCCGGTACGCGCGCAGCGCGACGTCGACGCGGTCGGCGTGCTCGAATGCGGCGAGCGCCTCGTCGAAGCGGCGCTTGCCGATCCAGCACCACGGGCAGATCAGGTCGGACCAGATTTCAACGGTCAGGGTCGGGCGGGCAGTCGGGGCGGGAGCGGTCGTCATGGGCGGTTCCGGGCAGCAAAAAAGTGTAACCGGGACTATATCATTTTGTGCTTCGGCGCTTCGTCTTGGCCGGGCGGCCATGTGGTCATATGAAACAGGCGCCCGGCGTATCACGAAGCATAGACACGGAAGCGGCGTCCCGATAGCGATTGCCGATGCCGGAAATCACCGCGCGTCCCGGCGAACCGGCCTGCGGCGCGTGTCGCTTATGCGTCGCCCTGTGTTTCCTTCAGGTGCTTGAGGTGCTTGTAGACGGTCGCGCGGCCCATCCCGAGCACGTTCGCGACGTAGTTCGCCGCGCTCTTGCCGCGGAACGCGCCCTCCGCGTAAAGCGCTTCGACGAGCTCGCGCCGGTGCTCGCGCGTGAGCCCGTTCAGCCCGACCTGACGTTCGCGCAGCCAGCCGTGCAGGAACGTGTTGATGCGCTCCTGCCAGTCGTCGCGGAACAGTTCGTCCGGCTGGGCAACGACGCCTGCGCCCTTGATGAACAGGTCGAGCGTTGCGCGCACCTCGTCGAACACCGCGATGTTGAAGTTGATGCACATCATCCCGGCCGGGCGGCCTTCGTCGTCGAACAGCACGTTGCTCACGCAGCGCATCCGCCGGCCGTCCCAGTTCAGCTTCTCGTACGGGCCGATTACGCGCTCGCGCGCGGAATGATCGATTTCCTCGAGCGCGGAATCGTCGCCGACCTCGCGCTTCGACAGGTTGTTCGCGAGATACAGCACGGTCTGGTCGTGCAGGTCGTGGATCACGACTTCCGCGTACGGGAAGAACAGCGCGGCGATACCGTCGGCGATCGGCGCATAGCGGGTGAGCAGCAGGTTCTTGACGGGGGATTGCTTCTTGCGCATCGGGTTCGCCATCTCGGGTGGGCGAACCCAATGCG
>NZ_JAAGPG010000961.1:0-1811 GCF_017104665.1 Burkholderia sp. Se-20378
TGCGCGTGCTCGACGGCGCGCCGGCCGCCCGCACCGATGCGGTCGCCGTTGCGCGGCTCAAGCGCGCGGGCGCGGTGCTGGTCGGCCGCACCAACATGAGCGAATTCGCGTTCTCGGGGCTCGGGCTGAATCCGCATTTCGGCCATCCGCGCTCGCCGTACCACCGCGACGTACCGGGCGCCGCACGGCTTTCCGGCGGCTCGTCGTCCGGTGCGGCCGCTTCCGTCGCCGACGGGATGGCCGCCGTCGCGCTCGGCACCGACACGGGCGGCTCGATCCGCATTCCGGCCGCACTGTGCGGGCTGACGGGCTTCAAGCCGACCGCAAGCCGGATCCCGACGCAAGGCGGCGTGCCGCTGTCGACGACGCTCGACTCGTTCGGCCCGATCGGCCTGACGGTCGCCTGCTGCGCGCTCGTCGACCGGATGCTCGCGGGCCTCGAACCGCACGTGCCGGCCGCCCGGCCGCTCGAAGGCGTGCGGCTCGGCGTGCTGACGAACTACGTGACGGACGGCGTCGATGCCGACGTCGCGGCCGCGCTCGACGCCGCGCTCAAGCATCTCGAAGCCGCCGGCGCGATCGTCACGGAAGTGCGCTTTCCCGCACTCGACCGGCTGCCGGACGTCAACCGCTTCGGCTTCTCGCCGATCGAGGCCTACGCATGGCATCGCCCGCTGCTCGCCAAGCACCGCGACCAGTACGACCCGCGCGTGCTCACGCGAATCCTGAAGGGCGAACCCGCAACCGCGGCCGACTATCTCGACCTGCTCGCCGCGCGCACCGCGATGCTCGACGAAGCTGCGCACACGGTCTGGTCGCGCTTCGATGCACTCGTCGCGCCGACGGTGCCGGTCGTGCCGCCGCGCATCGCCAAACTCGAAGCGGACGACGCCGCGTTCACGCGCACCAACGCGCTGATCCTGCGCAACCCGAGCGCGTTCAACTTCCTCGACGCGTGCGCGCTGTCGCTGCCCTGCCATCCGCGCGACGCGGCGCCGGTCGGGCTGATGCTCGCGGCCGCACCGCATCGCGACGACGCACTGCTCGCGATCGGCCAGGCGGTCGAGGCCGTGCTGAACACGATCCGCTGAGCGCAGCCAACCGACTGCCGGCGGACAAGGCGCGCGGTGCGGCAGGTTGCCGCATGCGCGCTGTCAGTTTCGTGCCAGACCGTTCGCGCTAAAATCGCGCGATTGTTTTCCGGACCGACCCACGAGGAACCCCGCCGACATGAACGACTACACGCTCGCAATCCGCCGCGAACGCCGCCTGCTGATGCTGCTCGGATGGGTGTGCATCGCCCTGCTGGCCGGTGCGCTGTACCTGCAGTACGTGAAGAACGAAGATCCGTGCCCGCTGTGCATCATCCAGCGCTACTTCTTCTGCGCGATCGGGATCTTCGCGTTCCTGGCCGCCGGGATCCGCAACTGGCGCGGTGTCTGGGTGCTCGAACTGCTGATCGCGATCGCCGCGGCCGGCGGCGTCGGTACGGCCGCCCGGCACCTGACGATCCAGATGAATCCGGGCTTCAGCTGCGGCTTCGACACGCTGCAGCCGATCGTCGACAGCCTGCCGCCCGCGCAGTGGTTCCCCGGCATGTTCAAGGTCGCCGGGCTGTGCGAGACCGTCTACCCGCCGATCTTCGGCATCCTGCTGCCCGGCTGGTCGCTGATCGGCTTCGCCGTGATCCTGATCGCGGTCGTCGCGAGCCTCTGGCGTCATCGCCGCAAGCTCGTAGGCTGACCGGCCGGTTTCGACCGGCCTGCACGCGGCCCGCTCGCCCGGGCCGCCCCGCAAGATCGGAAGAGCAA
>NZ_JAAGPG010000962.1:0-1822 GCF_017104665.1 Burkholderia sp. Se-20378
CCGCCGTCCTGCCGATCTCCGGGAGGACGGGCAGCAACACGGCCGGCTTCATGCGCCACTCCGTTTCGTCAGGATCGTCCGGTCATCCGTCGCATCGAAACCGATGCACGCAAAGCAGCTATGCCCGTGAGTGAACATCCCCACTGCTTCCCCTCATATATCTAACTGGCCTGAATCATTTATCGAAACAATGCGGCGATTTCTTTAATCGCGCGTCATCGTGCTGCGCGCGCCTGGCACTGGCACACGCCCATTCGTCACACTATCTCAAAAACAGGACAAAACTTACCCCGATTCGCGACGTTGAAGCGAAAAAAACCTCAATCCGGTCGGAAATGCTGCGCGAGCGAGATGAATGGTAAGAATTGCGCCGTTGTCGCCCGGCAGGCCGGACGGCATACTGCCGGCGCGGTGCGGCTGGCCGGCGGCGGTCCGTTGCAGACCGCCCCGCCTGAACGCGCGGCCGCGAGGCGGCGCGTATGCTACCGCAATCCCGCGCTGCCGGACGTGCTTTCTTTCACGGAAAACTGACTTGAATCAAATCGTCGACACTGCCACCCCGTCCCCCGATACGCTGCTGCGCATCATCGCCGCGCAGACCGAGATCGCAAAGCTCGGCCTCGATCTCGGCAGCGTGATGGCCTATGTGGCCGAGCAGGTGCCGCAGCTCACCGGCGCAAGCGCCGCCGCGGTCGAATTCGCCGAGGGCGACGACATGGTGTACCGCGCCGCGTCGGGCACCGCGGCCGGGATGCTCGGCCTGCGGCTGCGGCGCTCGGGCAGCCTGTCGGGCCTGTGCGTGCAGCAAGGCGAGCTGCTGCACTGCACCGATTCGGAAACCGACCCGCGCGTCGATCGTGACGCCTGTCGACGGGTCGGCCTGCGCTCGATGCTCGTGATGCCGCTCACCCATGCCGACACGACCGTCGGCGTGCTGAAGGTGATGTCGCCGGAAGTCGACGGCTTTTCGCAAGCCGACGCCGGCACGCTGCGGCTGACGGCCGACCTGATCGCCGCCGCGATGTTCCACGCGGCGCGCAACGAGGCGAACGAGCTGTACCTGCGCGCGACGCACGACGCGCTCACCGGCCTGCCGAACCGCGCGCTGTTCTACGACCGCCTGCGGCAGTCGATGCACACGACGCTGCGCGCGAACGGCCGGCTCGGCATCCTCAACATCGACATGGACGGGCTGAAGCCGATCAACGATGGCCTCGGCCACCGTGCGGGCGACGCGGCGCTGCGCGAAATCGCCACGCGGATGCAGGGGGCGGTGCGGCGCTCGGACACGGTCGCGCGCATCGGCGGCGACGAATTCGCTGTGATCCTGCCGAACATCGGCAACCGCGACGATGCGCATGCGCAAAGCACGCGGCTCGCGCGCCAGGTCGGCGAACCGTTCGAATTCGAGGGGCGCCCGATGCGGCTCGGCGTCAGCGTCGGGATCGCGCTGCTGCCCGACGACGGCACCGACATGAACGCGCTGATCGAGCATGCGGATCAGGCGATGTATGAAGTGAAGCGCACGCGGTCGCAGCGGACGGCGCACGCGTAACGCGAACTCGAAGGCTGCTTGCTTGATGGGTCCGCGGGCGGAACGGCACGCTCAACCGCCTGCGGCCAGCTTGGACGGGCGCTAGCCGATCTGCGGAGCGGCGATCGCGAGCCCGACCACGAGCCACTGGACGATCGCGACGATCACGCCGGCCCGGCACAGCCCGACCGCGCCGCGCACGCGTGCGTCGAGTGCGCGGCCGGCCTTCGACGCATCGATCCAGCCGAGATCGGCGAGCGCGCGGTCGAGCGCCGCGAGCCCGTCGTC
>NZ_JAAGPG010000963.1:0-1938 GCF_017104665.1 Burkholderia sp. Se-20378
AACCGGCGCTCGACGCGGCGCTGCACGCGGCACTCGTCGGCCGGGCGGTCGGCGCGGCGCCGCCACGCGGGATGGCGCAGCCGCTCGTCCTGCGCATGACGCTGACGGACGCGCACTGATGCAGCGTCCGCATTTCAAGAGCAATCGAGAGGGCAGTCGAACGATGATGACGAAGATGAAGATGCTGGCGATCGTGGCAGGCAGTCTCGCACTGGGCGCACCGTTCGCGGCGCACGCACAGGACGACGTGATCGCGAATGCCGCGCAGGCGTCGGTCACGCAGGACGATATCGCGGGGCTGCTGAAGGCGGTGAGCCCGGAGGGGCGTGAACGTCTCGCGGCCGATCCCGCCGCGCTCGACCAGGTCGTGCGTTCGACGCTCGCGCAGAAGGCTGTGCTGGCCGAGGCGAAATCGAAGGGCTGGGACAAGCAGGCGCAGGTGCAGGCAGCCGTCGAACAGGCGCGGCGCGATATCGTCGTGCGCAGCTATCTGGCGTCGGTGAATGCGCCGCCGGCCGACTATCCGTCGGATGCGGAGCTGCAGTCCGCGTATGACAAAAATCGCGCCGCGTTCACCGCGCCGCGCGCGCTGCATGTCGCGCAGATCTATATCGCGGTGCCGCCGAACGCGGATGCCGCGACGCTCGACAAGGCGCGCAAGCAGGCGGCCGATCTCGCGAGCCGCGCGCGCAGTGGCGATTTCGCGGCGCTTGCAAAAGCGAACTCGCAGGACAAGGCGAGTGCCGCGAACGGCGGCGATCTCGGTTTCGTGCCCGATCAATTGATGGTGCCGGCCGTGCGGCAGGCCGCCGACGCGCTGAAGCCGGGCCAGGTCTCCGCGCCGATCCAGACGCCGGCAGGCTTTCACGTCGTGAAGCTGATCGACGTCCGCGCGGCCGCGCCGCGTCCGCTGGCCGACGTGAAGGAGCAACTGCGCGCGATGCTGCGCGCACAGCGCACCCAGCAGAATGCGCAGGCGTATCTCGCGAAGCTCGCCGCGAACGCACCGATCAACGAAGACGCGCTGAAGAAAGCGCTCGCGTCTGCCCGGTAGGCGCGCTCATGGCAACCGTCCGTGCGACGCCGCGCGTCGATGCGCCCGCTGCACGCACGCCGGGGCGGCGCCGTCCGGCCGCCGCCGCCGACCGCCCGCGCCTGCCGAAAGCGAACCCGTGGCCGGGCCGGCCCGGCGAGTGGCCGACGCATTGCCCGCTGTGCTTCGGCGCGCTGGAGCCGTTGCCCGGCGCGGGCGGCTATGCGCGGCATCGCAGCGCGCGCTGCTCCGCGCAGTGCGTGCTCACGACGCGCCAGTATCAGCCGGAGGAACTGACGATTCGCGGCTCTCGCGACGTGCAGGTCGCCGCCCGGCATCGCGAGCGCTTCGTGGCGGAGTGGGCGCGCCATTACACGCTGATGCGGCGCGCGTGGCCCGCGCTCACGATCGCCCGTTTCATCGCGGTGATCTCCTGTGTCGACGTCGCGGATCTCTGGTCGTACCGGATGTTGCGCGACGACGATCTGGCGGCCGTGCTGCTCGTGCTGGCCGGCTTCCTGCGCGTGCCGGACGCGTTGGGCACCGACGCGCCGGGTACCGACACGCGCGCGCCGACGGTGCGCTGGGTGCGGTTCTGGTTCGACGCGAGCGTGCGCGACGTCGGCGATCTGTGGACGGCGGGCGGCAGCGCGCCGCCGCTGTTTCGCGTCGACTATCGCGAACCGCTCGTCACGCCGTATCCGACCGGCGCGCAGGTGCAGGCGTGGCAGCCGGTCGACGGCATGCGCGACGCGTGGGCGCAACGGATCGATGCACAGGAACCTGCCGTCGAAGCGTCCGATTGCGCAGCGTTCGCGCGTTTCCTGGCGCGCGCGTCGGCGGCGGGCACGAACCTGTGACGGCAGCCGTGAGGGCGCAATGGCGCCATTTCTGAAGGAGGCGCG
>NZ_JAAGPG010000964.1:0-1740 GCF_017104665.1 Burkholderia sp. Se-20378
TCGATGCGCTGCTCGCCGAGGCGCCGCGCGGCCTGATCCACGTGTACATGGCGACGGTGTCGGTCGCGCTGGCCGAATCGCTCGCGCACGCGCATGCGTCGCGCGGCATCCATTACGTCGCCGCGCCGGTGATGGGCCGGCCCGATGTCGCCGCCGCCGCGCGCCTGACGATCATGGCGGGCGGCCCGGCCGAGGCGATCGACCGCGTGCAGCCGCTGTTCGACGCGATCGGCCAGAAGACCTGGCGGTTCGGGTCGCTGCCGCAGCATGCGAACGTCGCGAAGATCGCCGCGAACTTCACGCTCGCGTCGGCGATCGAGACGCTCGGCGAGGCCTCGGCATTGCTCGGCGCGCACGGCGTCGCGATGCGCGACTTCCTCGACGTGATCACCGGCAGCGTGTTTCCGGGCCCGGTCTACGAAGGCTACGGCTCGATGATTGCCGAGCGGCGCTACGAGCCCGCACGCTTCAAGGCGCGCCTCGGGCTGAAGGACGTTCGCCTCGCGCTGGAAGCCGGTGACGCCGTGTCGGTGCCGCTGCCGGTGGCGAGCGTCGTGCGCGACAACCTGCTCGATGCGCTCGCACACGGCGGCGGCGAGCAGGATTTCGCGGTGCTCGGCGAAGTCGCGCTGCGCCGCGCGGGCCGCTGATCCGCCGCGCGACAGAAGTCCGGCGCACCGGCATAATCGACGTTTCGTTTTCCCTTACATCGACGCAGAGGCAGGCATGAACTTGCATACGTGGTGGCTTTTCGTGGCGACGGTGTTCGTCGTGTCGGCGATTCCGGGCCCGAACATGCTGCTGGTGATGACGCACGGTGCGCGGCACGGGCTGCGGCGTTCGACGTGGACGATGGCCGGCTGCCTCAGTGCGCTGGTGCTGATGCTGTCGGTGTCGGCGGCGGGTCTCGGCGCGGTGCTGGAAGCCTGGCCGGCGATGTTCAACACGTTGCGCTTCGCGGGTGCGGCCTACCTGATCTACCTCGGCGTGAAGGCGTGGCGCGCACGCGTCGACGACGAGCAGCCTGCCGCCGACGTCGACACCGTGTCGCGCCAGGCTGCGCCCGCATCGCACGGGACGCTGTTCCGCAACGGTTTCCTGGTCGCGGGCAGCAACCCGAAAGCGATCCTGTTCGCGGCCGCGCTGCTGCCGCAGTTCATCAACGCGGCCGAGCCGACGCTGCCGCAGTTCGGCATTCTCGTCGTCACGTTCGCGGTGATCGAGGTGAGCTGGTATCTCGTCTACGCGTCGTTCGGCACGCGCATCGGCGCGACGTTGAAGAGCCAGAGCGTGGCGAAGGTCTTCAACCGGCTGACGGGCGGGCTGTTCGTCGGCTTCGGCGCGATGATGGCGCTGGTCCGTCACTGATTTCGCACTGGTACCGGTGCGCCGAACGCCCCGTCCCTCGCAAGAGGGCGGGGCGTTCGGCTTTTAGGGAGTTCGGAAGAGCGTCGTGTAGGGAACGTGAGTGCGCAAGCGTGGAGAGCTCGGGGGTCGCCGATGCAGGAAAAAAAAAAAAAAAGGAAAAAGAACGAAGGTGGCACAAGACTGAACAAAAAAGAGAGTGCAAGTAACGAAACGACCATACGCAAGGATACTATCACAGTAACGTAAATATAGCAAGACACCAATAGTATCACGGAGCAATATACAGTACAATAATCACTAAAAACACAGAGACAGCAATAATAGTCATGACACATAAATCAGACCACACATAGAGCAAACGAAAAAAAAGAA
>NZ_JAAGPG010000965.1:0-1785 GCF_017104665.1 Burkholderia sp. Se-20378
GCCCGCGCGGCCGCGCTCGCGATCAACCGCGCCGACCGGCTGACGGTGCTGGCCGCGAAGCCGCTGCCGGCCGGCTGGTCGGGCAAGGTGTGGGCGCAGTCGCAGGGGATTGCCGCGGTGCAGACGCTCGGCCTGCCGGCCGACTACCTGCTGCTGACGGATGCCGACATCGGCCATCCGCCCGACGCCGTCGCGCAGCTGGTCACGCGCGCGCAGGCCGAGAACCGCGATCTCGTGTCGCTGATGGTGCGGCTGCGCTGCGATTCGTTCTGGGAAAAGGCGCTGATCCCGGCGTTCGTGTTCTTCTTCGCGAAGCTCTACCCGTTCTCGTGGATCAACAACCCGCGCAACCGGACGGCCGGCGCCGCGGGCGGCTGCATGCTCGTCAAGCGCACGGCGCTTGAGGAAGCGGGCGGCATCGAGTCGATCCGCGGCGCGCTGATCGACGACTGCAGCCTCGCCGCGCAGATCAAGCATCGCGGCGAAGGCCGCCATCCGATCCGGCTCGACCTGGCCGACCGCAGCGTGTCGCTGCGCCCGTACGACAGCTGGCGCGACATCTGGAACATGATCGCGCGCACCGCGTTCACGCAGCTGCACTATTCGCCGCTGCTGCTGGCCGGCACGCGGCTCTGGATGACGATCATCTATCTCGTGCCGCCCGCGGCGGCGCTCGCGTACGGCGCGCGCGCATGGCCGGCGTGGCTCGCGTGGGCGTCGATGTGCGCCGCGTATGCGCCGATGCTGCGCTACTACCGCCGCTCGCCGCTGTGGGCGCCGGCGCTGCCGCTCGTCGCGCTGTTCTACGTGGGTGCGACGTTCGCGTCCGCGTGGCGCTACTGGCGCGGCAAGGGCGGCCAGTGGAAGGCGCGCGTGCAGGCGCCGGTGGATCGCTGAGTATGGCCCGGGAGGCGTGCCTCCCGGCAGCCGCAAAGCAAACAGCCCGATCGGTGGAAACCGGTCGGGCTGTTTCGTTTTCGGCGGGGCTTTTTCGGCGGTACGGCCTGCCGGTGCTTAGCGCTGGGTCAGCATCATGTACATCTGGACCACGACGTCCGGCGAGAACGTGAACGGCACCCAGCCGTAGCCCGTGTGACGGGCCACCAGCAGGCGGTCGCCGTTCGACTGCTTCTGCACGGCCATCATCGGGTTCTTCGTCGTCACGAAGCGCCAGCCGGACGGGATGCCGGACGGCGGCTCAGGCTGCATCGACGCACGCGCATGCGCGAGTTCCTCGATCAGCTGGCCCAGTTGCTCCGGATGCAGCGTGATCGATTCGCCGTTGATGGTCAGCGTGAGTTCGTTCTGCGTCGGACGCGACACGTGCAGCGTCGATTTGTCGGACGGGGCCGGGGTGATGGCGGCGGCTTCGACTTCGGCTTCGACTACAACCGGCGTTTCGGCTTGCGCCGTCGCGACGATGGCCGTTGCGGCCTCGGCCGTCGAATCCACCGTTTCGGCCGCAGCCGGCGCGGGCGCGATCACGGCCGGTTCTGCCGCCGGCGCGTCGGCCGGCGCAGGTTCGACGACTTCGGCTGCAACCGCCGTGGCGGCAACTGCGTTGGTCGCGGCTTCCTTGACGACGGCCTCGACCAGCGCCTCGGCGTCGGCGACGGCCTGCGCGTGGTGCTGCGCAGCCGCTTCGGCTTGGGCGATCGCTTCGGTATGACGCTGCGTGACGGCCTCGGCCTGCGCGGTGGCGTCGGCGTGGCGTTGCGCGGCCGCCTCGGCCTGCGCGATGGCTTCGGTATGGCGTTGCGTGACGGCTTCGGCCTCGGCGGTCGC
>NZ_JAAGPG010000966.1:0-1827 GCF_017104665.1 Burkholderia sp. Se-20378
CGCGGGCGACACGGCGCACGCCGCGCCGCCGGTCGGCTCGTGCGGCCGCTAGCGCCTGCCGCGTACGTCGCGTTGCATTGACTTGCCTCGCATTCGGCGTGACGCCCGCCAGCCGGGCAGCGGCGCCTTTCGACGGGAAGCAGTACCACGATACGCCGCGCGACGACGCGGCAGGAGGAGACATGAAGAAGATGATCGCGGCGGCGCTGATCGGCGCGCTGTGGGGGAGCGCGCACGCGCAGTCGAGCGTGACGCTGTTCGGCCGGATCGGCGGCGGCGTGCGCTGGGTCAACGGCTTGCCGGGCGGCAGCCAGGTCGGCTACAACAACAACATCGTCGCGGGCAACGAGTTCGGCATTCGCGGCAGGGAGGATCTCGGCGGCGGGCTGAAGGCGCTGTTCGTGCTCGACGGCGCGTTCAACAGCGGCACTGGTGCGCTGAAGACGTCCGGCACGTTGTTTTCGCAGGCCGCGTATGTCGGCCTGGCCGGCGATTTCGGCCGCCTGACGCTCGGCCGCCAGTTCAATGCCGCGGAGGATCTCGGCATTGCGCTCGATCCGCTCGGCGGGCGCGGGCAATCGCTCGCGGTCGAGCCGGGCGTGCAGTTCGACGGCAACTTCTTCACGCTCGATTCGCGCTTCAACAACACGATCAAGTATCTCGGGCAGGTGGGCGGCCTGCGGTTCGGCGCGAACTATTCGCCCGGCGGCGTCGCGGGCAGCGCGCATGCGGGCACCAGCTATTCGACGGCCGCGATGTACACGTACTCGGACCTGATGGGCGGCGTGTCGTATGCGAAGACCTACAGCCCGGACGGCTCGCAGTCGGCGCAGACGATCCAGGCGGGCGGCACGCTGCAGCTCGGCCGTACGCGCTTCTACCTGAGCTACGCGTCGCTGAACGTGAGCGCGAACAAGGCCGGCGCGCCGTCGCGGCGTGACGACATCCCGTCGTTCGGCGTCGTCGTGCAGCCGCTGCCGTCGGTGCAGTTGAGCGCGGCCGCGTTCTACGACCGCGCGCGCAATCTCGGCAACGTGTCGGGCGCGGACGGTCACAAGCTGACGACCTACGCGATCGCCGAATACTTCCTGTCGAAGCGCACCGAGCTGTATGTCGAGGTCGACCGCAACGGGATGACCGGGGCGTACATGCGCGACCCGGCAACGATCGCGGCGCTGAACCTGCGGCGCGGGGCGAGCGCGACGACCGGGGTGTCGATCGGGCTGATGACGCAGTTCTGAGTGCCTTTCAACGATTTTTCAGGAGTGTGATTCGATCATGCGTACTTCATCCCGACTCGCCGCAGCGTTGCTGACGGCCGCATGCTGGACCGTCACCGCCCACGCACAACCCGATGCCGCGAGCGCGGCGATCCCGGCATCGGCGGAGGCGGCCGTACAGGCGTCGGCACAGGCGCCTGCGCCGGCGGACCTGTCGCCGGCGCACCGCAAGGCGGCCGACCGCAAGCTGAAACGCCGCGTCAGCACGGCGCTCGCGCGCACGAAGAACCTCAACGTCACACGCATCCTCGTGCGGGTGCGCGACGGCAGCGGAACGCTCAGCGGCTCGGTCACGGAGACGAACCAGGTGACGCTCGCGGCGGCGGTTGCGCGGCGCGTCGACGGGGTCGCGTCGGTGTCGAACCTGCTGCGCATCGACGGCCAGCAGCCGTGATCGCCGGCACACGGTCGTTTTCTTTCCACTACGAGACATGATTCGATGCGAATTCATCGACGCTTTACCGCCGCCCGGCGCACTCGCCGGCTGGCCGACGCCTTCGTCCTGGCCGGCGGGCTCGCGCTCGCCGCGATCGCGCACGCGGTGCCG
>NZ_JAAGPG010000967.1:0-237 GCF_017104665.1 Burkholderia sp. Se-20378
GTGTGTAGCGGGGCGGTGAGTGAGTGTGGCGGGCGGAGACGAGAGTGCGTGCGGTGGGGGGCGAGGGTTGAGGTGGAGGGAGAGCGGAGTGCCCGGGCTGGTGAGGGATAGGGGGGTGGCAGAGACGTCGAGGGAGTGGTGTGGGGGGGGGCTGAGATGGGAGGGGGGGTGATAGGGGTTGTGGGGGGGGGTGGAGGAGAGGCTCGGCGTAGTCGTGTTAGGTGAGTTGTTTTTTTT
>NZ_JAAGPG010000968.1:0-1315 GCF_017104665.1 Burkholderia sp. Se-20378
TCAGCGTGTCGGCCGCGAGCCGCGCGCTGACCAGCACGGCGCCGGCCACGCGTTCGCCGCGCCGCGCGTCGAGCAGCGGATCGCCGAGATAGGTGGCGACATGCGCGCCGCCCGCCGAATGCCCTACGACGAAGATCCGCCCCGGATGGCCGCCATACGACGCAATGTGCGCACGCGTCCAGTCGAGCGCCGCGGCAACATCCTGCGCGCCGGCCGGATACGGGGCATCGGGCGCCAGCCGGTATTCGACGTTGACCGCGACGTAGCCGTGGCGCGCGAACCAGCGCGGCACGTTGTCGTAGATCAGCCCGTTGATGCTCTTGCGGCCGCGCACAAACGCGCCGCCATGCACGAACAGCACGACGTCGGCCGGCGCGCGCTGGCGGGTCGCGTGCTGCACGAACACGTCGAGACGCTGGCGCGCGTCAGGCCCGTACGGAATGTCGCGCTCGATCTCGCAGCCGAGGTCCGTCGCCGCCCGCGCGGCGACGAGCGGCGTGTACGTGTCGATCACCCAGTCGCGGTGCGCGTCGATGTCCTGCCCCCAGACGGCGCCGATCTCGGCGAAGCGCGCCCTCAGCGCTTCCGACAGATTCCCCAGCGGTTCCTGCCAAGCGTGCATCCCCTGCCTCCCTGCATGACGGCTAGCGGCCGGCGCGAGCCGGTGTTCCGCCGTTCGAACGGCGATGGGGACCATTCTGGTATATAAATCTCGTTTTGTGTATACACAATCACTACGTAGTATACCCAATGAGATTCCAGGCATTTTTGCGCGACAGTCACGCCCACGCACTCATCCGTCGCACGCCGACACTCTTCAAGGACACCCATGGACAAGCTTCGCCACATCGCGCTTTCGGTCGACGATCCGGAAGCGGCCGCGCAATTCTTCGAGCGCGCGTTCGGCATGCGCCGCGCGGGCAACGCGATGCGCGGGATCTACATGACGGACGGCACGATCAACGTTGCGCTGCTGAACTTCAAGGACGAGACGGTGCCCGGCTATGCGGGCCTGAAGGACGTGCGCGGCGTGATCCACTTCGGGATGTGGGTAGATGACGTCGATGCGACCGCCGAGCGCGTCGTCGCGGCCGGCGGCACCTACCTGACCGGCCGGCACGAGCAGGACCCGAACGTGTTCTACGAAGTGAAGTACCGGATGCCCGACGGCACCGTGTTCGACATCACGTCGAACGGCTGGAAGGGCGCGGTGAAGGAAGTCGTGCCGGCCGGCGCGGCGGGCACGCAGCCGTGACCGCGCGGCCTGGGGTACTCGCGCTGGTGCCGTTGCCCGACACGACGCGCGATGCGCTGC
>NZ_JAAGPG010000969.1:0-239 GCF_017104665.1 Burkholderia sp. Se-20378
GAAAAAAAAAAAAAAAAAACTATTACATCGAACGATCCGCTCCTAGCAAACACAACAACATCATCACCACTAACAAACGACACCCATCAACACCATTGCAACCGACTATTGAGCAGCACACATCACTCTAAACACTCTTATGACACAGCACACAGTCGATTCTACATGAAACATGCCATCATATTACTCTACTCGACTACCACATCCATCTCAAAACGTCCACTCCACCCGACACTGCC
>NZ_JAAGPG010000096.1:0-239 GCF_017104665.1 Burkholderia sp. Se-20378
GGATGGGGTTGATGTGTAGATGTAGTGGTAAGGTGTGGTGTGGTAGGTCGAGAGAGGTAGATAGGTGGTGGAGGTGATGATGAGAGTGGGCGGGGAGGTGGGTGATGGAAGTGCGTGATGGGTGATAGTATATTGGCGGTGGTGATTGTTATTATGGATGACGGTAGTGCGTTAGGGTGGGGGGGGTGGGGCGGGGGGGGGGGGGGGGGGGTTTTTTGTTTTTTTTTTTTTTTAATGAC
>NZ_JAAGPG010000097.1:0-21458 GCF_017104665.1 Burkholderia sp. Se-20378
TGAAGGCGAGTGGCTACTCGTGCGCACGATCGCCGACGGGCTCGAGTTCCGCAAGGGCAGGCCGGCCGCGCCGCAGTCCGGTTGGACGCCGGCCGCCGCGCAACGGCTGCGCTTCATTCTCGATTTCGGCTATGCGACCGGGCTGCGCGCGAGCGAACTGGTCGGCGCGACGCTCGGCGACATCGAGACCGACGCGCACGGCGACGCGTGGCTGAAGGTGATCGGCAAGGGCAGCAAGGCCGCACGCGTCGCGCTGCCGCCGCTTGCGCGTACCGGCCTCGACCGTTTTCTGGTCGCACGGCGGCTGCCGGTCACGCCGTCGCGCTGGCGGCCCGATACGCCGCTGATCCCGAGCCTCGCGGAAGACGGCGCGGCCGCGATCACGAGCGTGCGGCTGTGGAAGGTGATGCAGCGTTTCTTCGCGCAGACGGCCGATCAGGTCGATGCCGACAACCCCGCACTCGCACAGAAGCTGCGGCAGGCGAGCCCGCACTGGATGCGACATACGCATGCGACGCATGCGTTGGCGCGCGGCGCGGAGTTGACGACCGTGCGCGACAACCTGCGACATGCATCGATCTCGACGACGTCGATTTACCTGCACGGCGACGACGTGAAGCGGGCGCGGCAGATGTCGAGCGCGTTTGCGGCAGACAAGTAATCGCGTCGGGCGGAGCGGGCAGGGGCTACCCGCGCGTCGTCATGTCGCCTGTCGACCTGCGTCCGGCTGCGCGAGTTTCTGCGCTGCACGCGCCACGACCGCATGACGATCGGGCCGCACGCGCTCGAACAGCGCGGATACCGACGCGAGAATGTCCGGCGCGGCCCGCTCGGGACGTCCGCAGTCGAACGGCGGCTCGGGCGCGTATTCGATGCCGAGCTGCACCGCTTGCGCGTAGGCCGGGCCGGCGATATCGGCCATCACCGACAGCGCCATGTCAATGCCGGCGGTGACGCCGCCGCCCGTGATGACCAGGCCGTCACGCACCACGCGGCCGTCGTCGACGATCGCGCCGAACGGCGGCAGCAGGTCGCGCCATGCCCAGTGGCAGGCAGCCCGCCGCCCTTGCAGCAACCCGGCCGCGCCGAGCACCAGCGACCCGCTGCACACGGAGGTAACATAGCGGGCGCCCAGCGCGAGCCGGCGCACCTCGCGGACGAACGTATCGTCGGCGATCGCGTCGATCACGCCGAGCCCGCCCGGCACGCAGACGAGATCGGCGTGTGCGATGTCGGCGAGCCGCTCGACCTCCGCAAGGATCAGGCCGCTGTCCGCGCGAATCGATCCGCCGCGCACCGAGGCCCGGTGAATCCGGGCGCCCGGCAGACGCCAGAACACTTCGTCCGGCCCGGTGAAATCGAGCTGCGTGACATGATCGAACAATGCGAATACGACGATGAACGGTGTGGTGGCCATCACGATCTCCCGAAGACATGAACGGCCTGTAGCATCGGGCCGCGCACCGCTCGTCGCAATGTCATTTCTCCCGCACTTTCTGCCATGACCCATCGCGTTGCCATGCTCGTGTATCCCGGCTTCCAGTTGCTCGACGCGGCCGGGCCCGTTGGCGCATTCGAGATGGCCGACTACGCGCGCACGCCGTATTACGCGGTTCGCATCGTCGCGGCGCAGCCGGGGCTGGTCCGCAGTTCGTCCGGTGTGAGCTGGCAGGCCGAGCCGCTGCCGGAGGTGGCGGACGTCGATACGTTGCTGGTCGCGGGCGGCGATGGCGTCGATGCCGCGATGGTCGACGAAGCGACATGCGCGTTCGTCCGCCGCTGCGCGGCGCGCGGCATCCGCGTGGCGAGCGTCTGTTCGGGCAGCCTGCTGCTGGCGGCGGCCGGTGTGCTGGACGGCCGGCTCGCGACCACGCACTGGGGCTGCGGCGAGCGCTTCGCACAGGCGTTTCCACAGGTGCGGCTGGCGCTCGACCGGATCTACGTGAATGACGGGCCGTTCTGGACGAGCGCCGGCATCACGGCCGGCATCGACCTGACGCTCGCGCTGATCGGCGAGGATCGTGGCGAGCGGTTGGCGCGCGCGGTCGCGAAACGGCTGGTCGTGTACTACCGGCGCCCCGGCGGGCAGTCACAATTCTCGGCGCTGATCGAGCTCGACAGCGCGCAAGGGCGCTTCAAGCCGTTGCTCGACTACATTCGCCGCAATCTCGGCGCGCGCTTGCGCGTGAGCGACCTGGCCGAGCAGGCGTGCATGAGCCCGCGTCAATTCGCGCGGGCGTTCCAGACGGAAACCGGCCTCACGCCGGCCAAGGCCGTCGAAAAACTGCGCGTGGAAGCCGCCCGCGCCGCGCTGGAAAGCGGGGCGGCGTCGCTGCAGCGCGTGGCGAACGAGTGCGGGTTCGGCGATACGGAGAACATGCGGCGCAGTTTCCAGCGCTGGCTGGGCGTCGCGCCGTCGGCGCTGCGGTCGTAGGCGGGCGTGGTCGAGCACGGCGTTGCGGCGCGACGCGTCGATCCGCTTCTTGCTGGCCGCTCAGTCGCCTTCCGGATCGTCACGTTCCGCGGCCACGCGGGCGAGCCATTCCGTAAAACTGGCGGCGACGCGTTCACGTTGCTCGTCGTCATGCCAGACCCGGATCACTTGCCCGACCGTGCCGCCTTCCGCGGGATCGAGGTCGACGCACAGATGATTGCCGCTACCGTCGTGCGTGAACGGAATCCACTTGAGGTTGTACCAGTCGTCGCGGATGCCGGCGGCCGGGTCGGACGTCATGTCGTCGAAGTCGCCGCCGGAAACGAGCTGGTTCCAGATCGACCATTGCGCGAGGATTTCATGCGCGCTCAGCAATGCGTCGTGTTCGGCGAAGACGGCGTTCGGATCGGTTTGTCCGTCGTGCAGCCGGAGGCTTTCCAGCAGGTCGTCCGGCAGCGTCGCGCCCAGCGCGGCATGCAATGCGGCGATCGCGTGCTCCGGGGCCGGCCCGTTGAGTCCGCCGGGCAGGCGTGCCGGATCGGCGGCGATCCAGCCTTCGATGCGTTGCCAGGTTTCGCGAACGGCGGGGACGGTTGCGCCGGCAATGGATGTGTCGGGTACGTTCATCGGGTTCCTTGTGGAGATGCTTCGGGGCGCACCGCGATCCGGTCGGCTGGCCCGTGCCGCTCTCTCGGCACGTCGGCGAAGCACAATTTTTGTGAAGCGCTATTGGACGATTCACCGCGCCGTAATGCAACTGTCAGGGATGTCAGGAGGGGCGGGCGATTGCAATCGCACGTGCCTGAATGCGCGCTCCACCGGCCAAGGGATGACGCATCGCAGCGTATCCGCCAATCACGCGGAACGGTCCGGCGCACGCCGCGGTCATAAACTTTTTTGAGGGGAACTGCAAATGGCATCGAGCCAAAGCACAGTCGATTTCATCGTCGAGCAGATGGCGGCGGCCGGCACCGTATCGGCGCGCAAGATGTTCGGCGAGTACGGCATCTATTGCGACGGCAAGATGGCCGCGCTCGTCTGCGACGATCGGCTGTTCGTCAAGCCGACGCCCGAAGGCCGCGCGTTTCTCGGCACGTGTGAAGAAGGTTCGCCGTATCCGGGCGCGAAGCCGCATCTCGTCATCTCCGGCGAGCGCTGGGACGATCGCGAATGGCTGTCGGCGCTGATCCGGATCACCGCCGCGCAGTTGCCGGTGCCGGTGAGGCGGAGCCGATGACGGGTTTTCGCGTGCCATGTTGCGCTGCGGCCAGGCGTATTCTGTGTCACATGTGCGCGACCATCGCGCATCCGGTGGGAGCACAAGAATGAACACATCCGGACATCCGCGCGGCACGCGGCTTGCTCGCCGCGCCCGGCACGCGCTCGTCGCGGTCCTGTGCGCGGGCTGGTGCGCGCTGTCGTTCGGCGCGGACGATGCGGCGACGCTGCTCGAGCGTTACCGCAGCCTCGGCCCGCAACTGAAGGACAACGCGTTTCACCGGCCGCTGGTCCTCGAATCGGCGGAAGCGTCGTCGTCGCTGAAGGGCGACATCTACGCGGTGGTCGACTATCCGTACACGGTCGTGAGCGGCCAGCTCGACGATCCGGCGCAGGGCCCCGCGAACTGGTGCGCGGTGCTGATCCTGCACCTGAACACGAAGTATTGCCACGCGTCGAGCGGCAGCAACGGCCCGGTGCTCGACGTGAACCTCGGCCGCAAGATCCAGCAGAAGCTGTCGGACACCTATCGCGTGCAGTTCCGCTATCGCGTGGCGGCCGCGACGCCCGACTATTTTCAGGTCGACCTGACCGCCGACAGCGGCCCGATGGGCACGAAGGATTACCGGATCGCGCTGGAGGCCGTGCCGGTCGGCGGGTCGCGCACGTTCCTGCATCTCACGTATTCGTATGGCTTCGGCACGGTCGGCCGCATGGCGATGAAGACCTACCTCGCGACCGTCGGCAGCGACAAGGTCGGCTTCACGACCGTCAGTGGCGGATCGGCCGCGCAGCCGCAGTACATCGGCGGCGTGCGCGGGCTGCTGGAGCGCAACACGATGCGCTACTACCTCGCGATCGACACCTATCTCGCGACGCTCGACAAGCCGCTCGACCAGCGCCTCACGCGCTGGTTCGACGCGACCGAGCAGTATCCGCAGCAACTGCACGAAGTCGAGCGCGGCGCCTATATGCAGATGAAAGCGCAGGAGGTGCAGCGGCAGCAGGCGGCGCGATGACGCCGCCTGCTGCCGGTTGCCGCATAGGCGCTCAGTCGAGCAACCCCGCGACCACATCGACGATCCGCTGCAGCAACGCTTCGTCGTAAGGCAGCCACGGCACCGCGCGCAGCGGCGACGGCGGCGGCTCGATCGCGGGTTCGACAGGCTCGCCGTCGCGCATCACGCGCCCGGTCGCGCAATGCACCGACCACGCGCCGACGCGCACATGGCGTTCGTCGATCGTCATCTTCCCCTGCGCGATCGGTTCGGCGAACACGAGCGACAGCACGTGCCGGCGATGCCTCGCCATCGTGCCCAACGGCACATCCGACAACCGGTTCAGGCGCTGCCAGCGTTCCGCTTCGCGCTCACGCTGGCGCACCGGGTCGGCCGTGAGCGCAGCGGCGGCCGCGCGCGTCGCGTCGTCGTCGAGCGCGAACGCGGCGACGCTCACGAGCAGGTCGACCGCGCGCGCCACTTCCGAGAACACGACGCGATCGATCTCGCCGATCGGCAGCGGCACCCAGCGCCGGTCGTGCCGGCGTTCGATGTGCAGCCGGCGCGACGTGCCATGGCTTTCCGAGCCCGGATAGAGCCGCGCATCGACGAAGAAGGTCGCGCGCACGTCGCCGAATTCGCGGACCAGCCCGTCGTCGTACGCGCGGATCGACCAGCCTTCGCGGCGCGCGACGCCGATCAGCGGCCGGCTCGACAGCACGTGGCCTTCGAACATCGCGGATTCGCTGGCCAGCGCGTCACCGTCGGCCGGCAGGTAGTATTCGCGGAAAGCTTGCCTGACCGGCTGCCGCAGCGTGCGGCCGACGATCGCGCGTTGCCATGCGAGCCGCTCGTCCGCGTCGGCCAGCAGCGGGTGCCATAGCCGGATGTTGCTGTCGCTGGCGAGGTCGATCGCGTGCCCGGCCGCGTCGCGCAGCACGACCTTGCCTTTCGCGATGTCCGGCATGAACGACTGCGTCGATCCATCGCCGCTGCGCGCGTGCCAGATCATGCGTGCGGCGAACGCAGCGCCGGCCGGCGCATCGACGAGGCGCTCGCGCCATTCGGCGTGGCCGAGCGTCATCGACTGCCAGAAGCCGGCTTCCATGCACGTGGCGAGCATCGCAAGCTGCTTCTTGTCCGGCTTCGCGTCGAGCGTCATGCGCAGCGCGGTGTGCGGCCGCTCGCCGAGCGCGCGCTCGGCCGGCTTCAGGTTGCGCGCGAGCTTCTTTTGCACGCCGGCATGACGCACGGTGGCGAGCGCGTCGCGTAGCGCACGTACGCCCTCGGGTGTCGGGATCGTCTCGACCGCGTGGCCGAGTGCGATCGAGAGCGATTGCGACGGCGCGGTCTTCGCGACCGTCGGTGCGACGCACACGCCGGTCAGCAGCGGCCCGATCAGCGGGCGCAGCCACGCTTCGTCGCGATAGGCGGCCACGCGCGCGGCGCGCGCGACGACCTGTGCGTCGTCGGTCGTGAACGCACGATCGGCTGCGTATGGAACGGTGCCCGCGTGGAGCGCCGCGACCTGCTGCGCGGCCTCGGTCAGCGCGTCGCGCGCGAACGCGACATATGCGGCGTCTTCCGCGAGCGTGATGGCCGGATCGCTGAAGTCGAGCCACAGCCGCCTCGGCGCGAAGTAGCCGTTGTTCGTCGCGGCCAGCGCGAGCAGCGCGGCCGGCCCGAGTTCGGGCAGCACGTCGAGTTCGCGCACGCGAAACGGCGAATCCGCCAGCGCTTGCGCATACGCGTCGCGTCGCGCCGAGAAGTCGCGGCGGCCGGCGAACCGGTCGAGCGTATACACCCCATACGCGCTGGATCCCGAGTGCACGTCGCCTTCCGCCGGTTCGCCCGCGATGCGCGCGAGTTCGGCTTGCAGCGCCGGCGACGGCAGGGTGTCGAGGCAGGGCAACTCTTCCAGCGCGCGTTTCCACTCGCCGGCCGGGATATCGCGGAACAGTTCGAGTGCAGCATCGGCGTCGACCAGCGGCACGAGTCCGAGCGCATCGATCTGCCCATGCAGCCAGCGCGCGAATTCGGCACGCGGATCGTCGAACGCCTGGTCGCGCACCATGATCTCGTGCTCGACCCGGCGCAGTGCCGGCCAGACCGCGCCGAGCGTGTGCGCGTCGAGCGTCGACAGGTCGATCGGCGTGCCGGTGAAGCGTGGATGGTCGGCGCGGCCGGTCAGGCGCGCGACGAGCAGCGCGGCGAGGTCTCGATCAGGCATGTGCGGCCTCCTGGCCGGCAGTGCGTGAGTGCGATGCTCGGATGTCGACGCGGCAGGCCGCTTCGTTCCGACACCATTTAATCTTCTGTACTTGTCGGGCGGCGCGGATCGTGCCGTCGGCGGCGGATGCCTGTTCGATCGTGTACTGCATGGTCTGACTCCGGCAGTGAAAACCGTGCGGACGCACAGTATTGCACCCCAATTGACGTAGCCACGCGAAAGCCCGTGCGACGGGCGTTCCGGGCCGATCCGGCCACGCGGCGCAAGGCTCCCGGCCGCCTGGCCATTTCATAAGACGTACAGTTTTCTCGCGATGCGCGATGCGCGTCGAACTGTACTCTTGTTCGCGTGGTCGATGTGTGTACTCGCCGCCAACTGTTCTGCTCTTAAGATTCCATCATCAAGTGCACAGTGCCGCAGATCCAGTTCTACCGGAACCCTGTTGGCGCATCTTCAAGAGAGAGCCAGTGCGATGGAAAAGGCAAAACCGGAGGGAAAGATCAGGAATCACGACGGCCCGGTCGGCGGGCAAAACACGTGCGTGTCGGACGCAAACGGCAGGGCGGCGCGGCTGCGCGTGCCGGCGGGAGACGCGCGATGAAACTCTATGAAAAACTCGCGGACGACATCGAGCGCCTGATCCGCCAGGGCGTATATCGACACGGCGACCGGATTCCGTCGGTGCGGCAGGCGAGCCAGCAGCACCGGATCAGCATCACGACCGTGCTGCATGCGTATCTACTGCTGGAAAGCCGCGGGCTGCTCGAAAGCCGGCCGCAGTCGGGCTATTTCGTGAACCTGCGGCGTGACGACAGTCATGCGCCGGTGCGCGAGCTGCGGCCGTCGAAGCCGATCGCGATCTCGTCGTCGGTCGACGTGAGCCGGCTGGTGCTGTCGACGCTGCGCTCGATCGGCACCGACGACGCGGTGCCGCTCGGCTCGCCGTATCCGGACCCGAGCCTGTTCCCGTTCGAGAAGCTGAACCGCTATGCGTATGCGGCCGGCCGCGACAAGTCGCTTTGGGGCGTGACGGACGGGCTGCCGCCCGGCCATCCGCGCTTGATTCGGCAGATCGCGCGCCGCTACCTGGAAAACGGGATGTCGGTGGACCCGAACGAGATCATCGTGACGGTCGGCGCGACGGAGGCGATCAACCTGTGCCTGCAGGCCGTTGCGAAGCCGGGCGACACGATCGCGGTGGAATCGCCGACGTTCTACGCGATGCTGCACGCGATCGAGCGGATGGGGATGAAGGCGATCGAGGTGGCGACGCATCCGGAATACGGGATCGATATCGCCGCGCTGGCCGCGATCGCGAAGTCGCAGCCGATCGCCGCGTGCATGGTGATGCCGAACTTCCAGAACCCGCTCGGCTTCCAGATGCCCGATGAGCGCAAGCGCGAGCTGGTCGAGTTCGCGACGAAGGCCGGGATGCCGCTGATCGAGAACGGCGTGTACAACGAACTGTATTTCGGCGATGCGCATCCGAGTTCGTTGAAGTCGTATGACCGCAGCGGGATCGTGTTGCATTGCTCGTCGTTCTCGAAGAGCCTGACGGCCGCGTACCGGATCGGCTGGGCGCTGCCGGGCCGCTATCGTGACCAGGTCGAGAAGCTGAAATTCCTGAACACGCTCGCGACGCCGTCGTTGCCGCAGCTCGCAATCGCGGAGTTTCTCGAACGCGACGGCTACGAGCATCACCTGCGGCGCCTGCGCAAGGCGTATGCGCAGCAGGCGAACCTGATGCGCGCGATGGTGTCGCGGTTTTTTCCGGAGGGCACGCGCATCTCGAGCCCGGCGGGCGGATACGTGCTGTGGGTCGAGCTGCCCGCGCAGGTCGACGCGATGCGGCTGTACCAGCTCGCGCTGGAGCAGGGGATCACGATCGGGCCCGGCTACATGTTCTCGATCACGGACAGCTACCGGAATTTCATTCGGCTGAACTACAGCAGCCCGTGGTCGCCGGAGATCGAGCAGGCCGTGATCACGGTCGGCAAGCTCGCCTCGGCGTGCATGCGGTGAGCGGGCGCGAGCGGTATCTGGCGTTTCGACGACGAAGCCGGCCTTGTGCCGGCTTTTTTCTTGCTGCGGCCCATGCCGCCGCCGCGTTCCCCGCCGTCACGCGCGCCGCTCGAGATACTCGCAAAGAAATTCGATGAACACCCGCACCTTCGCCGACAGGTTGAGCCGCTCCGGATACACCGCGTAGATATCCGACGGCGGCAGCGACCAGTCCGCGAGCACGCGCGTCAGTGCGCCCGAATCGATGAACGGTTGCGCGTCCCACTCGGACCGCACCAGCACGCCATGCCCGTCGATTGCCCAGCGCAGCGTCGCTTCGCCGTCGTTGCTGCTCATCACGCCATGCACTTTGACGAGTTCATGGCGCTTGCCCTTCGTGAAGTGCCACGTACCGTACGCTGTGTCGTTCTCGCGCAGCACGATGCAGTGGTGGCCGCGCAGGTCGCCGGGTACCTTGGGTACACCGTTCGCTTTCAGGTACGCGGGCGACGCGCAGACGAAACGCCGGTTCGCCGCGAGCTTGCGGCCCACCACGCGCTGGTCGGGCAACTCGCCGAACCGGATCCCAACGTCGTACGCGAGCTCGGCGAGGTTCATCGGGCGGTCGGTGAGTTCGAGCTGGATCTCGACTTCCGGATGACGTTCGCGGAACGCGGACAGTGCGGGCACGATGTGGCGGCGCCCGAAGCCGAAGGTCGCGTTGACCTTGAGCAGGCCTTGTGGCTGGTTGCGGCTGCTCGATACCGTGCGTTCGAGTTCGTGCACCTGCTCGAGCAGCTTCGAGCCGGTCGCGAGATACACCTCGCCCTCGTTGGTCATCGCCAGCCGCCGCGTGGTGCGGTTCAGCAGCTTCACGCCGAGGCGCCGCTCGATCTGGTTGAGCCGTGCGCTGACGGCCGGCGGCGTGACGCCGAGGTCGCGCGCGAGCGCCGACAGGCTGCCGTGCGTGACGAGCCGCGCGAAGAATTCCAGGTCTGCGATCGGATCCATCTTAAAGTTTCATTTAATAATGGGTTAAGCTGCGCCTCATTTTAAGGCGTCACCCTCCAAATTACACTTGCCGAAACGTCCGTACCGGGGCGTGTCGCAACAAGGAGGGGGAAACGATGGGACAGACGCTTTACCGGAAGATCGTGGCGAGCCACACGGTATCCCGCGTCGACGCGCAGCACGTCGTGCTGTACGCCGACCTGCACATCATGAACGAGTACACGAGCCCGCAGGCGTTCGCCGGGCTCGCGGAGCGGAACCTGCCGGTACGCTGCCCGGAAAAGCAGATGGGCATCGTCGATCACGTGATTCCGACGCATCCCGTTCCGGTCGGCCAGCGCACGATCGTCATCGACGCGGCGGCCAGCCAGGCCGCTAATTTCACGCGCAACTGCCGCCAGCACGGCATCCACCTGTTCGACGTGCAGGACACCGAACAAGGGATCGAGCACGTGGTCGCGCCCGAGATCGGGCTGATCCGGCCCGGCATGGTCGTGCTGTGCGGCGACAGCCACACGACGACCTACGGTGCGCTGGGCGCGCTCGGCTTCGGCATCGGCACGTCGGAAGTCGAGCATGTGCTGGCGACGCAGACGCTGGTGTACCGCGTTGCGCGCGACATGCGCATCCGCGTGGACGGCGCGCTGCCGGCCGGCACCACGTCGAAGGATCTCGTGCTGTACATCATCTCGAAGATCGGCGCGCAGGGCGCGCGCGGCTTCGTCGTCGAGTACTGCGGGCCGGCGATCGACGCGCTGAGCGCCGAAGCGCGCATGACCCTGTGCAACATGACGGTCGAAGCCGGCGCGCGCGGCGCACTCATCGCGCCCGACGCGACGACGGTCGCCTACGTCCGCGACCGGATCCGCGATCTGCCGGCGGCTCGGATCGACGCCGCCGCCGCGCAGTGGACGCAACTGCAATCCGACGCCGACGCGCCGTTCGACGTCACGCATCGCTTCGATGCGGCGGACGTCGCGCCGTTCGTGACCTGGGGCACGAGCCCCGACCAGGCCATTGCGATCACCGCGCGCATTCCGGCGCTGTCGGCCGAGCCGCTCGAACGCGACAACGCGCGCAAGGCGCTCGACTACATGGGGCTCGATGCCGGGCAGCCGATCGATGGCCTGCACGTCGACCACGTGTTCATCGGCTCGTGCACGAACGCGCGCATCGAAGACCTGCGCGCCGTGGCCAACGTCGTGCGCGGCCGCACGGTCGCACCGTCGGTGCGCGCGATGGTCGTGCCGGGGTCGGTCGCGGTGCGCGAGCAGGCCGAGCGCGAAGGCATCGCACGCACGCTGATCGACGCGGGTTTCGAATGGCGCCAGCCCGGCTGCTCGATGTGCCTCGCGATGAACGACGATGTCCTCGCGCCCGGCCAGCGCTGCGCGTCGACGACGAACCGCAATTTCGAGGGCCGCCAGGGACGTGGCGCCCGCACCCACCTGATGAGTCCGGCGATGGCCGCCGCCGCCGCGCTGGCCGGGCGCATCGTCGACGTACGCAAGGAGTTCGATCATGCGTGAGCACGCATCCGTCACCGGCATTGCCGCGCCGCTGCCGCTGAACAATCTCGATACCGACCAGATCATGCCGAAGCAGTTTCTGCTCGGCATCGACAAGTCGGGGCTCGCGCGCGGCGTGCTGTACGACCTCCGCCACGACGGTTCGGGCGCGCGGCGGCCGGATTTCGTATTGAACCGCCCGGAATATCAAGGGGCGCGCATCCTCGTGGCCGGCGCCAATTTCGGCTGCGGCTCCAGCCGTGAACACGCCGTGTGGGGCTTGCAGCAGGCGGGCTTCGACGCGGTGATCGCGCCGAGCTTCGGCGAGATCTTCTACTTCAACGCGCTGAACAACCGGCTGTTGCTGGTGATGCCCGATCCGGCCGTCGTGTCGACGCTCGTCGAACAGGCGCGCAACCCGGCTACGAGCACGCTGACGATCGACGTGCTGCGCCAGGTCGTCAGGACAGCAGACGGAAGCGAGTACCCGTTCGATCTGCCCGAGCGGCAGAAGCGCATGTTCGTCGAAGGGCTGGACATGATCGGCATGACGCTCGCCGATCGCGACGCGATCGATGCGTTCGAGGCGCGCCATCACACGACCAGCCCGTGGATGAAGATCGATTTGCCGAAGCAGCAGCGCGCGGTGTGACAGGGGCGCCTCGGCGCCCGCAGCACGGGGCCGGACGCGCACTACGCGGTTCCGTCCGGCCCTGCCGATGTGCGAACTCAATACAAGAAACGGAGACATGACATGGAAGCTTCCCCCGTGCAGACGAGCCTGCCGCCGTCCACGCCGCTCGCGTGGCTGCTGAACCTGAAGATCGGCGGGATGCCGCTGCCGATGTTCGTCGCGATCGCGGCCGTCACGATCCTGGCGGCCGTAACGAAGCGGCTGCCGAACGACATGATCGGCGGCTTCGCGGTGCTGATGCTGTCCGGGCTGCTGCTCGGCGAGATCGGCAGGCGGATCCCGGTGTTCCGGCATATCGGCGGCCCGGCGATCCTGTGCCTGTTCGTGCCGTCGGCGCTGCTGGGTTACCGGCTGATGGACGACGCGACGCTCAAGGCGATCACGGTGACGATGAAGACGGCCAATCTTCAGTATCTCTACATCGCGTGCCTGGTCGCCGGGAGCATCCTCGGGATGAACCGGAAGATCTTGATCCAGGGCTTCCTCAAGATGTTCGTGCCGCTGCTCGTCGGCACCGCGGCTGCGATCGCGGCCGGGATCGTCGTGGCCCTCGCGTTCGGCTACGACCCGCAACACACGTTCTTCTATATCGTGATGCCCATCCTCGGCGGCGGCATCGGCGAGGGCATCCTGCCGCTGTCGATCGGCTATTCGGAGATCACCGGCGCCGCGCAGGGCCACCTGATCGCGATGATGGTGCCGGCCGCGCTGATCGGCAATGTCGTCGCGATCCTCGCGAGCGGCATGCTGAAGCGCTTCGGCGAAAAGCACCGCCGCTACAGCGGCGACGGCCTGCTGGTGAAGACCGGCGAGGACCGCGAACTGCTCGCCGCGCAGCAGGCCGAGGCCGGACTGGACCTGCGGCTGATGGGATTCGGCCTGCTGCTGGCCTGCACGCTGTTCATTCTCGGCGGGTTGCTGGCGCCGCTCACGGGCATTCCGGGGCCGGTGCTGATGATCGTCGCGGCGGCCGTGCTGAAGGTGTGCCGTGCGATTCCCGAGTCGATGGAGATCGGCGCGTATCAGATGTACAAGTTCATGTCGACGAACCTGACGTTCGCGATCCTCGTCGGGCTCGGCACGCTGTTCGTGTCGTGGGACAAGCTCGTCGGCGCGTTCTCGCCCGGGTATTTCGTGATCTGCGCGTCGATCGTGATCGCGATGGTGGTCTCCGGCTTCTTCGTCGGCGCCGCGCTGAAGATGTATCCGGTCGAATCCGCGATCATCACCGCGTGCCATAGCGGGCTGGGCGGCACCGGCGACGTTGCGATCCTGTCGTCGTCGAACCGGATGGGGCTGATGCCGTTCGCGCAGATCTCGACGCGCATCGGCGGCGCCGCGATGGTCGTGTTCGCGACGATCGTGATGAAGTGGCTGCATTGACGATCGCAGTCGCGCAATCGTGAAGCGTGCGAAGGTTCGTTCGTCGGCGCGGCACTGCACGAATCCGGCGCCGACCGGCGAACCTCAGGGATGCGTCGAGCGTCAGCGATTGAGCTCCTCGAGCCGTACGCCATTGGTCCTCGGGCCGAACGCGCCGATGACGATGACCACGACGAGCATGAACACGGTGATCCCGGTGAACACGCCGGGCACGCCGAAGTCCTTCAGCAGCGCCGCGATGATGAAGCCCGACATCATCGCGCCGACGCGGCTGGCCGAATACGCGATGCCGCTCGCGCGGGAGCGCACTTCGGTCGGGAACAGCTCGCACTGGTACGCGTGATACGCGACGGAGATCGTCTGCCCGGCGAGGCTGATCAGCACGCCGAGCACGATGAGCGGCACGACGGTCCTGACCTGCGCGAACGCGAGCCCGCAGACGATCACGGCCAGCGCACCGCCGACGATCAGGTGCTTGCGCTGGATCCGGTCCGCATAGCGCATCGCGAGCAGCGGCCCGGCCGGCATTGCGAACGCAATGACGAACGCATACAGCAGGCTCTTCGTGACGGTGATGCCCTGGCCGATCAACAGTGTCGGCACCCAGTTCGCGAATCCGTAGTAGCCGATGGCCTGGCAGAAGTTGAACGCGACGAGCATCAGCAGGCGGGCGCGATAGGGTGCGCGCCACAATGCCGCGAACGCCGCGCGAGGGACGTCGGGCGCCTCGCTCGCCGGTGCGGGCGGCGGCAGCGGCATGCCCGACTCGCGCTCGGCGATCGCTTCCATCCGGCTCACGATCCGCTCGCTTCGTTCGGCATCGCCGTGCGCGGCCAGCCACCGCGGGCTTTCAGGCACCGCGCGGCGGATGAACCAGACGATCACGGCGCCGGCCGAACCGGCCAGCACCACGATGCGCCAGCCGTCGAGCCCGAACACCGTCGCGGGCACGAGCCACCACGACAGGATCGCCGCGACCGGCGCGGCGGCGAACATCACCACCTGGTTGAACGCGATCGCGCGGCCGCGCATCTGCTGCGGGACGAGTTCGGTCACGTAGGTGTCGATCGTGACGATCTCCAGCCCGACGCCGATGCCGGTGATGAAGCGCCACAACAGCACGCCCTCGGGCGTCGTCTGGCATGCCATGATGGCCGAGCCGATCGAGTACCACAGCAGCGAGTACGTGAAGACGGCGCGGCGTCCGTAGCGGTCCGGCATCCAGCCGAAGCCGAACGTGCCGACGAACAGCCCCGCGAAGGTCGCCGCGATGAAGGCGGCGATGCCGGTGAAGCCGAAGAAGGCCTGCGTGGTGGTCTGCAACAGGCCGCTTTTGGCCATGCCGGGGGCGATGTAGCCGGTGAAGATCAGGTCGTAGACTTCGAAGAAGCCGCCGAGGGAGATCAGCAGCACGAGCATCCACTGGTGCCGGGTGATCGGCAGCCGGTCCATGCGCGCGGAGATGTCCGCGCCGGCGCGGATGCCGGCGCGTACCTGCGGCGTATCGAGCGGGGCGCCGCCCGCGGTGACGGTCTGATGCATGTTGTCTCCTGATCCTCTGACGGGCGGCATGCTTCTTCGAGCTGCCTGCCTTGATAACGGTTATAGGCGCACGCGACGTGGACGGTGCGCCGAATTCATGGCGGCGCGCGACCGGGCCTGCATCGACGCCGGCAGGCCGTTGCCGGGCCGGCGTCTTCCGCCGCTCATGCGATCGCGCGGCGTTTCAGCCGTGCCAGCACTTCCTGCGTGTGCTCGCCGACGCGCGCGAGCGCCTGGCGCACGCCGGGCCGTCGTCCGCCCATCGTGATCGGCAGCAGCACGACATCGGTCGTGTGGCCGTCGTCGGTCTGCATCGGCACCAGTCCGCCGCTCGCTTTCAGGTGCGGATCGTCGAGCAGTTGCTCGGGACGGACGATCGGCGCATACGGAATGCCGGCCGCTTCGAGTTTCGGCGACAGCTCGGCGGCGCGATGGTCCTTCAGGATCGCGCCGAGCCGTTCGAGCAACCGTGGTCGCACGGCGACCCGCTGCGCGTTGGTGGCGAATTCCGGTTCGGCGGCGAGCCCGGGGCAGGCGAGCACGTCGCACAGCGTGACGAATTGCCGGTCGCTGACCGCGCCGATGAACAGCTGTTCGCCGTCCGCGAGCGTGAACACGTCGTAGACGCTCCACGCCGACACGCGCGCGGGCATCGGCGGCGGCGGTTCGTGCGTCATCGCGTACTGCTGCATGTGCTGCGCGCACAGGAACACGCAGTTCTCGAACAGCGCGCTCTGCACTTCCTGCCCGCGTCCGGTGCGTTCGCGTTCGCGCAGCGCGGCGAGCACGCCGATCGCGCCGAACATGCCGCCCATGATGTCGTTGACCGACGTGCCGGCGCGCAGCGGCCGGCCGACCGGCCCCGTCATGTACGACAACCCGCCCATCATCTGCACGACTTCGTCGAGCGCGAGGCGCCGGTCGTACGGGCCGGGCAGGAAACCCTTGTGCGTCACGTAGACGAGCGCCGGGTAGCGGGCCGCCAGCGTGTCGTAGTCGAGGCCGAGCGACGCCATCAGGCCGGGGCGGAAATTCTCGAGCATCACGTCGCAGGTGCCGATCAGTTCGACCGCGGCCGCCTTGCCCTCGGGCGTATGGAGATCGAGCACGACGCTTTTCTTGTTGCGGTTGAACGAACGGAAGAAGCCGATGCCGAGGCCGGGCAGGTTGCGCGTCTTGTCGCCGCCGGGCGGTTCGATCTTGATCACTTCGGCGCCGAGATCGGCGAGGATCATCCCGCACGTCGGCCCCATGACCATGTGTGTGAATTCGATGACGCGAATGCCGTCGAGTGGAAGTCGGGTGTCGTGGTTCATGATGGGTTCAGGCGGTGAGGGTGGCCGCGGCGGCGTGGGTGGCCGGCAGGCCCGCGCGCCACAGCGCGCCGTGCAGCGTTTCGCCGTCCAGCCAGCGCGCGACCTTCGCGCGCAGCGTCAGCAGCGCGACAATGTCGATGCCGGTTTCGATTCCCATGTCGGCGAGCATGAACGCGAGGTCTTCACTCGATGCGTTGCCGCTCGCACCCGGCGCATGCGGACAGCCGCCGATGCCGGCGAGCGTCGCGTCGAAGCGGGCGACGCCCGTTTCGAGCGCCGCGTACACATTCGCGAGCGCGAGGCCGCGGGTATCGTGAAAGTGGCCGCACCAGAAGCGCTCGCCTGCGGCGGCGCGCGCCTTGCCGAACAGTTCGCCGACGGCGGCCGGCCCCGCGTAGCCGACCGTATCGGCGATGCTCACGCGGTCGGCGCCGGCATCGAGCAGCGCATGCAGGTAACGCAGCACCGCCGATTGCTCGACGCGGCCCTGGATCGTGCAGCCGAACGCCGTGCCGATGCCGCCTTCGATCAGCGTCTTCGAGCCGGCCGCATCGCGCGCGGCGCGGATGCGCGCCACTTCGGCGACGACTTCGTCGGGGGTCTTGCGCAGGTTCGCGATGCTGTGGGCGCGGCTCGCCGAGAGCGGCACCAGCATCAGGTCGGCGCCCGCGTCGAGCGCGTGTTCGGCGCCCTTGAGGTTCGGCACCAGCACCGACACGCGCAGGCCGGGCAGCGTCTTCGCATACGCGACGAGCTCGGCCGTATCGGCCAGTTGCGGGAGCAGGCGCGCAGGCACGAACGATCCGACCTCGATTTCGCGCTGACCGGCCGCGTACGCGTCGCCGAGCCACTCGATCTTGTGTTTCGTCGGAAGAATGCGCGGGATGCTTTGCAGCCCGTCGCGCAGGCCGACTTCGCGTATGACTGCATGCTGGGGGAACGACCGCATGTCGCTTGTCTCCGTTGATTTCACCCGTGTCGATGCACCGGCGTCGTGCTAACTTTAGACATTCCTGATGGACATTAAAGCGGTATTTCGGAACCGCCATGTTTCCGGATTGGAATGTCTGAATGCCTGATTGCCTGGAGACGGCGGATGCGTGACATCGACCTGAAAACGCTGCGGCTGCTGGTGGCCGTGTGCGATCACCGCAACATGGCGCGGGCGGCGGAGGCGGTTCATATCGAGCCGTCGGCGATCAGCAAGCGCATCGCGCAACTCGAAAGCGACCTCGGCGTGCCGCTGCTCACGCGTTCGCGGCGCGGCGTCGAGCCGACGGCCGCGGGCAATGCGTTGCTCGAGCACGCGCGCAGCGTGCTGTTCACGATGGAGCGCATCGCGAGCGATGTCGCCGCGTTCGGCGGCGGGCTGAAGGGGCGCGTCAGCATTTGCGCATCGGCGTCGGCGATCGCGGAGGCACTGCTCGACGACATTTCGTCGTTTATGCGCGAGCCGGCCAACGAGAACATCCGGGTCGATGTGGAGGAGCGATTGTCGTCCGAACTCGTGCGGCAGTTGCGCGAAGGCGCGGCGAGCGTGGGCGTGTGCTGGGACAATGTCGATCTTCAAGGCCTGCAGCATCGGCCGTATCGGCAGGACCGGCTGGCGCTGGCCGTGCATCGCGATCATCCGCTCGCGAACGAGCCATCGCTGCGCTTCGAGCAGACGCTGGGCTACGAGCATGTCGGCCTGCTGCCGACGACTGCCGTTCACACGCTGCTGCAGCGCGCGGCCGCCGATGCCGGCACGACCGTGTCGTATCGCGTGATCGTGTCGGGGTTCGATGCCGCGTTTCGCGTCGTCGCGGCAGGGCTCGGGATCAGTGTCGTGCCGATGGAAGTGGCCGATACGTATCGGCCGGTGTTCGGCATCAAGGTGATCCCGCTCGTCGATGCGTGGGCGAAGCGCCGGTTCGTCGTCTGTTTCAGGAGCTTCGACGCGTTGCAACCGGCCGCGCAACGGATGGTCGACTATCTGTCGAGCCGGGCCGCGATGCCGGCCGCGAGCGGCTGATACGCAGCGTCAACGCGTGTGAGCTGCAACGGGCGATCGATGTCACGCCGGGTTCCTTCCGGCTCGTCGTGATGTCAGCCGCCCGTCACCGGCGGGAAAAACGCCACCTCGCTGTCCTCCCGAACCACGAATCCCCCGGTCACCATCTCGAGATTGACGGCCGCGCGCACCGGCCGGTCCACCCGCAGCGCTTCCGCGCTGCGTGCGTCGCGTGCGGCCAGCGTGTCGCGCAGCGCGTCGACGGTGAGTTCGCGCGCGTCGATCTCGACGATTTCCTCGTCGAGATCGAGTTGCTCGCGAATGCTTGCAAAGTATTTGATCGTCAGTTTCATCGCGATGTCTTGAAAGGAATCACTCGGCGGAATCGGAACACGCGCAGCGCCTACGCTCAGCCCCAGCGTTGCATCGCCTGGTCGTCGTGCGCTTTCGCCTCGACCCAGCCGGATACGCCGTCGTGGCGGATCTCCTTCTTCCAGAACGGGGCGTGGGTCTTCAGGAAGTCCATCAGGAATTCGCATGCATCGAATGCGGCCCCCCGATGCGCGGCGGCCACCACGACCAGCACGACCGCCTGGCCGAGCGGAATGCGCCCGACGCGATGCACGATCTTGATCGCTTCGAGCCGCCAGCGTGCGCTGGCTTCCTCGACGATGCTCCACAGGGCCTGTTCGGTCATCGTCGGATAGTGCTCGACCTCGAGCGCGATCACGTCATCGACGTCGCCTTCGTTGCGCACGACGCCGAGGAAATTCACGACCGCACCAACATTCGGATTGCGAACGATCGGCGCGAGCTCGGCGCCCGCGTCGATCGGCGCGTACTGCACGCGTACTTCGAAGCCGGCGGTGATCGACGGCGGCGGCTCGGGGTGCGGGTCGGTCGTGCTGTCGGGAGCGGGGCCGCCCGCGTGCAACGGATCGTCCGGTAGCCCGGCACGGGATTCGGTGAAGCTCGTCATGACGGTTCTCCTGTAGGCGGTGCGTCTTGTGTCGCGCGGCGGCCCCTCAGCCGCCGACCAGCGACATGCGCACGGTCGGATAGGTCTTGCCCGGCGCGCGGGCCGGCCGTGCGGCCCGGCGCTCGGAATAGCGGTCGTCGCGGTGCGTCCAGCGGTCGCGCACGGCGGCGGCGAGGTCGGCGGTCGACGCCGTGTCGCCGAGCCACGGTCGCAGGTCGGTGCCTTGCGTCGCGAACAGGCACGTGTAGAGCTGCCCGTCGGCCGACACGCGGGCGCGCGAACAGGTGCCGCAGAACGGATGCGACACGCTCGCGATGAAGCCGACTTCGCCCGCGCCGTCGATGTGCGCGCAACGGATCGCGGTGGCGTCGTGCCCCGGTTCGCCGACGAGCACGAGCGGATAGTGTTCGTCGATCAGTTCGCGCATCCGTGCGGCCGGTACGACCTTGTCGCCGGACCAGAAGCTCGCGCCGCCGACGTCCATGTATTCGATGAAGCGCACGGCCACGCCGGTATGCCGGAAGTGCCGCACGAGCGGCAGAATCTGGTCGTCGTTCACGCCGCGCTCGATCACCGCGTTGACCTTGACCGGCGCGAGCCCGGCGGCCTGCGCGGCCTCGATGCCGGCCAGCACGCGCGCCACGGGCACGTCGGCGTCGCTCATGCGGCGGAACATCGCGTCGTCGAGCGCATCGAGGCTGACCGTCACGCGCGACAGGCCCGCGTTGCGCAGCGTGCGCGCCTTCGCGGCCAGCAGCGAACCGTTGGTCGTCAGCGCGATTTCGACGGGCTTGCCGTCGACGGTGGTCAGCGCGGCGAGGCGCTCGATCAGCGCTTCGAGGTTGCGGCGCAGCAGCGGCTCGCCGCCCGTGATGCGGATCTTTTCGACGCCGAGCGACGTGAACGCACGGGCGATTTTTTCAAGTTGCGCGAATGACAGCCGCTCGGACGACGGCATGAACGCATAGTCGGCGCCGAAGCTGTCGCGCGGCATGCAGTAGCCGCAGCGGAAATTGCATTGATCGATCACGGACAGGCGCAGGTCGCGCAGCGGGCGGCCGAGCGTGTCGGACGTGCGGGGGAAAGCGCCGGGCGATGCGCCGCCGGAAAGTGCGGCAGCGGCCGGCGCGGCGGAAACGATGGCATTCACGATCGGTTCGTCGGCCTGCAAGAAGTAAGCGGTGGGGCATCGCCGGTCGGCCGTGCGTGTGCGGATGGGCAGGCGCACGGCGCGTGACGAGCCTCTTCGTGAGGATAGTCCGCCGAGTTTTTCCGGCAGGGACACAATCGCGCCCGAATTGCAGGAATACAGTTCGTCGTACGACCTGCGCAGCCGGCGCGGCGGCGCATGCCGTGAAGCGGGCGAGTGTCCGGCGTCGCGTTCATGCGAGCCAGTGCGCGAATTCGTAATACGGTACCGCGTCGCCGCACGCGATGCGCTGCCCGGCCGGCAGCCGGGCCAGCCCGCTCGCCTGTACGAGCGACTGCAGCGTGCCGGCGCCTTGCTGGCGCAGCGTGTCGAGGGCGGGCGTGCCGTCGAGGCCGACGGTGCAGTGCACGCGCACGAAGCGCTCGCGCTGTGCATCCGGTTCGAAGTCGCCGTCGATCGGCAGCGACGGCACGACCGGCACGCGTGCGGTGCGCCCCTGCAGGCGGCGGATCAGCGGCGCGACGAACAGCGCGAACGCCGTCATCGCGGCGCCCGGATTGCCGGGCAGCAACACCACCGGCTGCGTGTCGAGCCGTGCGAGTGCAACCGGCTTGCCCGGTTTCATCCGCACGCCGGTGACGATGAACGACGCGCCGAGCGCGTCCAGCGCGGGGCGCAGCAGATCCTTGTCGCCGACCGATGCGCCACCGACGCAGATCACGAGGTCGCAACCGGCGTGCAGGTCGCGCAGCGCGCGATCGACGGCCGCCGCGGTGTCGGCCGCATGCAGGCTCATCGCGACCTCGGCACCGGTTCCCGCGACCAGCGCGGCGAGCATCGGCGCATTGCTGTTGTAAATCTGTTGCGGCGCACGCGGCTGCCCGCATGCGACGAGCTCGTCGCCGGTCGTCAGGATGCCGACGCGCAGCGCCGGGCGCACGTCGACACGCGCGAACCCCTGCGCGGCGGCCACGCCGACATGCATCGCGCCCATGCGCACG
>NZ_JAAGPG010000098.1:0-240 GCF_017104665.1 Burkholderia sp. Se-20378
TGTCATTAAAAAAAAAAAAACGACGCACGCCGGCCGACTCGCGAACCACTGCCGTAAACCACAACCACGCCCACATCGAGTCGCTCCCAGCACGCACACCGATCTGTCGGGCGCCAGACCTACAGACACACCACACAGTCCCTGCGGTCCCCGTTGTCCTTCACGGACGAGGTGAACCCGCAGACAAGCAACAACGCCACGACACTGCAATAAACAGCTCCCAACCCTACAGCGCCAACG
>NZ_JAAGPG010000970.1:0-1904 GCF_017104665.1 Burkholderia sp. Se-20378
CGGTGGTCTCCGTATCATTACAAACCGCACTCACCGCCCGCCGTGACGTGCTCCGCGGCCACCGACTGGCGTGCCCGCGACACGAACGCGCCCGACTTGTCGTCGCGTCCCACTTCGAGCAGGCCGCGCGCCTGCGCCTCGTCGAGCAGGTTGCCGAACGCGCGGAACCCGTAATACGACTCGTTGAAATCCGGCTTGCGACGCTTGATCGCGCTCTTGAGCACCGACGCCCAGATCTTGCCGACGTCGTCCCGCTCCGACGCGAGCGCGTCGAACGTCTCGACCGCCAGCGCGATCGCCTCGGCCTTGCGCGCGTCCATGTCGTGCTTGCGCGACGACGGCTCGTCCGGCCGCTTCGCGCCGCCGTTGCCCGCGCGCTGCTGCTGTTCGCGCTTGGCGAGCGTGCGCTGCTGCTCGCGCACCAGGTCGTCGTAGAAGATGAATTCGTCGCAGTTCGCGACCAACAGGTCCGACGTCGATTTCTTCACGCCGACGCCGATCACCTTCTTCGCGTTCTCGCGCAGCTTCGACACCAGCGGCGAAAAATCCGAGTCGCCGCTGATGATCACGAACGTATCGACGTGCGACTTCGTGTAGCAGAGGTCGAGCGCGTCGACGACGAGCCGGATGTCGGCCGAGTTCTTGCCCGACTGGCGCACGTGCGGAATCTCGATCAGCTCGAAGCTGGCCTCGTGCATCGACGCCTTGAAGCCCTTGTAGCGATCCCAGTCGCAGTAGGCCTTCTTCACGACGATGCTGCCCTTCAGCAGCAGGCGCTCCAGCACGGGCTTGATGTCGAACTTCTCGTACTTCGCGTCGCGCACGCCGAGCGCGACGTTCTCGAAGTCGCAGAACACGGCCATGCTGACGTTGTCCAGGGGTAATGCCATGTGTACTCCAACCAGTGGGCCGATGCGTTGTATGACGTAACGGCGAAAAATGCATCGCGCACATGATAGCCGGTCGGCGCGTCATTCCCGCATCCGTGTGAATGAATGGCGGCCGGAATATCGGTATCGGTCGCGCCGTTGCAGATCGCGTGCCCGCGTCGGGCAGCCCCGGCGGGCGCCCGGTGCCGGTACGCCCGGTGCCGGTACGCCCGATGCCGGTACGCCCCTTAATACACACCCGCCGCGGCGGCAAATCGACATTACACTTGAGTTATCGGTCGTCCGTCCCTATCTGGAAGGATGACGCATCGAGCAAGGAGCGGTTTCATGACGACGAAGGTACTGCTGATTGGCGCGACCGGCCGAACGGGCCAGGCCTGCGCGGATCTGCTGCTCAAGCAGCCGGAGTTCGAGGTCACGGCGCTCGTGCGCCGCCACGGCTATGCGCTGGCGGGCGCACGGGTGGTCGAGGCCGATCTGACGAACGATTTCTCGCACGCATTCCAGGGCATCTCGCACGTGATCTACGCAGCCGGTTCGGCCGAATCGGAAGGCGCGGCCGAAGAGGAGCAGGTCGACCGCGACGCGGTCGCCCGCGCAGCCGAATACGCGCTCGCTTACAACGCGCAGAAGCTCGTGGTGATCAGCTCGCTGTCCGCGTACCGGCCCGAACTCGGCCCGGACGCGCTGCGCCACTACTCGCAGATGAAGCGCGAAGGCGACGATCGCGTGATCGCGTCGGGCGTCGACTACGCGATCCTGCGCCCCGGCCCGCTCACGGACGATCCGGGCGTCGGCAAGATCGCGCTGACCGACGCGTGGTTCGAAGCCGCCCCGCCCGTGTCGCGCCAGGATGTGGCCTGGGCCGCGATCGAGGCGATCAAGCTCGGCATCTCGCGCAAGATCGTCGGCTTCGTCGGCGGCAGCGTGCCGATCGAGCAGGCGTTGCGCGCGTAGCGGCCTCGCACGCGCCGCCGCGCGGCGGCGCATGGTTCCGTCCCGGCGGCCCGCACG
>NZ_JAAGPG010000971.1:0-1771 GCF_017104665.1 Burkholderia sp. Se-20378
TATCGTCACGGGCCCCGCGATGCCCCATTCGCGCCGCAGCGTGTCGCGCAGTTGCGCGGCGGGCGCGTTGCCTTCGACGAGGCGTGGCATCTGCGCGCGCGACAGCTCGGTCGCGGCGAGCATCCGGTCGGACCAGTCGCGGCGCGCGCAGTCGAGCCACAGCGTGCCCGACGCGTCGGACATGTCGGACACGAATTCGCCGGACAGACGCCAGATCAGGTAGTCCTTCGGCAGCAGCACCTTGTGCACCGCGCGGAACACGGCGGGCTCGTATTTCGCGAGCCACAGCAGTTTCGGCGCGGTGAAGCCGGGCATCGCCATGTTGCCGGTGATCGCGCGCGATTCCGGCACCAGCGCTTCGAGCTCGACGCATTCGGTGCCGGCGCGCGTGTCGTTCCACAGGATCGCGGGGCGCAGCACCTGGTCCGCGCGATCGATCAGCGTCGCGCCGTGCATCTGCCCCGACAGCGCGATGCCGCGCAGCGCGGCGAAGCCGGCCGGATGCGCGGCGCGCACCGCCGCGATCGCATCGAGCATCGCGTGCCACCACGCCTGCGGGCTCTGTTCGGACCAGTGCGGATGGGGCCGGCTGATCGACAGCGCGGCCGAGCCGGTCGCGAGCGGGACCGAACGGGAATCGGTGAGAAGAACCTTGACCTCGGACGTGCCGAGATCGATGCCGAGAAATGTCACGTGTGAAGCATCCTGTCTGGGGCGCGCGGCGGCGCACGCCGAAGCGGCGGCGCGTCGTCGCGGCCGTGCGGTTCGTTGAGCCGGTGCAGCGCGCGGAACCTCGACGGCGGCACCTGCTTCATCGCGAGAAACTGACGGTTGAAATTCGACAGGTTGTTGAAGCCAACCCGGTAGCAGATGTCGGTCACCGTCAGGTCGGAAAACATCAGCAGTTCGCAGGCCTCATTGATGCGCAGCCGGTTCAGGTAGCGCACGAACGACGAGCCGGTATGGCGGCGGAAAAAGCGCGTGAAGGTGCTGACGCTCATCCCGGCGAACGCGGCGACATCGGTTTCGCGCAGCATGCCGGGCAGGTTCTGCTGCAGGTACGACAGCACCTGGTTGATGGTCGACGACATGTAGTGCTGCGCATCGCTGCGGTAGCCGGGGCCGGCGAGCACGCGCCGTTCGCGGCACGACGACAGCCGGTCGAACAGCGACATCAGGATCTCGACGCGCCGGCAGCCGTGCGCGTTCGCGAGTTCGAGCATCAGCGGCGCGACGTCGCGGCCGACGCGGTCGGGAAACTGCACGCCGCGCGCCGCGTCGTCGATCAGGTCGATCACCGGCTGCAGCTCGCTGAACGCGCCGACCATCTTCTCGATCGCGTCGCGCGAGAACTGCAGCACGACGTCGCGCGACGGCACGCGCTCGCCGTCGGCGAGTTCGCTGACCCAGTTGTGCGGCAGGTTCGGCCCGGTGACAATCAGGTTGCCGGGGCCGAAATCGCCGATGTGATCGCCGACGAACATCTTGCCGTGCGACGCCTGGATCAGATGGATCTCGTATTCGGGATGGAAGTGCCACTTCGCGACCGAATGCGGATAGTCGTGGATCCACGCGCGGAACGATTCGTCGCGGTGGGTGGGAACGATCTCGAGATCCGGGTTCATCGTGTGCTCCGTCGGGGGCGTGCCGGCGTGCTACGAACGGGACATCGACCAGCCCGTTGCTGCAGGCGGCGTGGTGCGCGACGCGGCCGCCGGCGGCGCCGCGTGCGCGATCGGGTTCGCGTCCGGCAGCGTGACGTTGCGCTCGG
>NZ_JAAGPG010000972.1:0-1581 GCF_017104665.1 Burkholderia sp. Se-20378
TTACGAGCAGGGGACGATCCGCTTCTTCTTCACCGATACCCGCACGTTCCAGGTCAACGCGATTCCCGGCGACTCGTCGCTGAACGCGTCGGTGGTGAGCGGCGCGACGAGCGATGGCGCGTCGGGCGGCTCGCAGTCCGGCGGCTCGGGCGGCGGCGCGAGCGGCTCGGGTTCCGGCACGACGGGCCTCACCGCGAACAATACGGCGAACACCGCGGTGAATTCGCAGCTGTCCGTGTTCAACGGGCTGCAGAACGCGATCCTGTCGATGCTGTCGCGCTACGGTAGCTCGGTCGCCTCGCCCGCGACCGGCTCGATCTCGGTGACCGACACGCCCGACGTGATCGAGCGCATCGCCGCATTCATGACGCAGCAGAACCGCTCGCTGTCGCGGCAGGTGATGCTCAACGTGACGGTGCTCAGCGTGTCGCTGAAGGCGGGCGACGCATACGGGATCGACTGGAGCCTCGTCTACAAGACGGTGTCGGCGCAATTCGGGATCTCCAACCCGTTCACGCCGGCCGCGGTGACGCCCGGCGACCTGTCCGCGACGGTGCTCAGCCCGACGAGCCGCTTCAACGGCACCAAGCTGCTGATTCGCGCGTTGTCGCAGCAGGGGACGGTGCGGCGCAAGACGTCGGCGGCGGTCACGACGCTCAACAACCAGCCGGTGCCCGTGCAGGTCGCGACGCAGACGGGCTATCTCGCGTCGGTGTCGACGACGAACACCGCGAACGTCGGCTCGTCGACCGCGCTCACGCCGGGCACCGTAACGACGGGCTTCAACATGACGCTGCTGCCGCACGTGCTCGACGACGGCACCGTGATGCTGCAGTTCTCGACGAACATTTCGTCGCTGCTCCAGCTGAAGGAAGTGTCGAGCAGCGCGGGCAGCGGCGCGACGCGGATCCAGACGCCCGACGTCGACATGCGCAATTTCCTGCAGCGGGTCGCGATGAAGTCGGGCGAGACGCTCGTCATCAGCGGCTACGAAGGCACGAACGATTCGCTCGACGAGCGCGGCATCGGCACGCCGAAGATGATCGCGCTCGGCGGCGGTTACGAGGCGCAACGCTCGCGCGAGGTCATCGTGATCCTGATCACGCCCGTCACGCAGCGCGGCGGCGCCTGACGGAGCCGGCAATGAGCGCGCAGGTGATTCAAATCGGCCGTCAGCGCTTCATCGGCGGCTTGTTCTGGCAGTCGCTGTCGAGGCGCAACGAACTGCGCGCCGAAGCAGTCGAGCTCGCGAAGAAGCTGAAGTTCGACCTGATGGTGCTGCGGATCGATCGCGGCGGCGCGGCGGCGGGCTATGCGAACACGCGCGACGGCTTCGCGCCCGGGCATCTGTCGCTCGGCGCGATGGTGTCGCGCGCAATCGCGCTCGAAGGCGCGTTCTACAACGGACGCCGGCAGCCCGCGCCGAACTGGCTCGGCGCGTTCGCGCTGCCCGACGGGCGCTGGGCGTACTTCGCGGTGCGCGACCACGCGTTCATGCCGAACGGCGACTGGGTCGGCACGCGCGAAGAAGCGTTGGAACGGCTTCATACCGATTACGCGTGGGGCGGCTGGAACGTCGTG
>NZ_JAAGPG010000973.1:0-1647 GCF_017104665.1 Burkholderia sp. Se-20378
CGCCGCCCGCGACCGGATGCGGCTGCCGCGTGACGAGCCCCGCGCTCGTTGCACGCTCCGACTTCAGCGCTTCGTGCAGCCCGAGCACTTCGCCGCACGGAATGCCCGCATCGGCGAGCGCCGCGAGCAACGTCGCGCGCGACCGGCGCGCGAGCTCGCCGCGAATCTCGGGCAACAGCTCGGCGCGGTTTTCCGAACGGCCGAGGTTGGTCTTGTAGCGCGCGTCGGCCGCGAGGTCGGGCCGCTCGATCGCATCGCAGAAGCGTGCGAACTGCGTGTTGTTGCCGACCGTGATCACGAGCGGGCCGTCGGCCGCGTCGAACACGCCGTACGGCACGATCGACGGATGCGCGTTGCCGTAGCGCGGCGGGTCCTCGCCCATCAGCAGCGCGTCGAGCCCGTAGTACGCGGTGATCATCAGCCCGCAGTCGAACAGCGCCATCTCGATGCGCCGCCCGCGCCCCGTCGCATGGCGCTCGTACAGCGCGGCGAGGATCGCCTGCGCCGAGTACATGCCGGTGAACAGGTCGACCGCCGCGACGCCGAACTTCAGTGGCGGCTGGCCAGCCTCGCCGTTCAGCGCCATCAGTCCGGCCTCGCCCTGCACGACGAGGTCGTAGCCGGGGCGCGCGGCCTCGGCGCCCGAGCGGTCGTAGCCGGAAATCGCGCAGTGCACGAGGCGCGGATTCAGCTCGGCCAGCGCGTCGTAGCCGAGCCCGAGCTTTTCCGCGCCGCCGAACTTGAAGTTGTGAAGCACCACGTCGGCCTGCGCGGCCAGCTCGCGTGCGAGCCGCTGCCCTGCTTCGGTCTGCAGGTCGAGACAGATCGAGCGCTTGCTCCGGTTCACGCTGTTGAAGTAGGTCGTCTCGGTGTCGCCGATCCTCAGGCCCCAGTCGCGCGTGTCGTCGCCGCGCGCCGGATGCTCGACCTTGATCACTTCCGCGCCGAAATCGGCGAGCACCATCGCGCACCACGGGCCCGCGAGCACGCGCGAGAAATCGAGCACCTTCACGCCGGCCAGCGGCAATGCGCGCGATTCGTTCGTCATCCTTGTCTCCTCCATTCGCGTGATTTGCTTTTACTGTTTCGACAGCGCGATGTAGCGCGCGAGATGGTGATCTTCATCACCGAGCTGGTGATCGATCATCACGAGACGCTTCGCGTAGTGCGACAGCGGCAACTCCCACGTCATCCCGATCCCGCCGTGCAACTGGATGCTCTCCTCCGCGACGAGCGTGCCGATCCGGCCGATGCTGGTTTTCGCCGCCGCGAGCGCGCGTTCGCGCACCACGCGCGGCGCATCGAGCTGCGCGGCCGCGTTGATCACGGCCGAGCGCGCCTGCTCGACTTCGAGCAGCAGGTCGGCCATCCGGTACTGCAGCGCCTGGAAGCTGCCGATCGGCAAGCCGAACTGCTTGCGCGTGCGCAGGTAGTCGAGCGTGTACTCCTTCGCGACGTCCATCGCGCCGAGCGCTTCCGCCGACAGCGCGAGCAGCCCGTAGCCGAGCACGCGTTCGAGCAGCTCGGCGCCGGCTTCACCGTCGTGCGTGCCGAGCGCCGCATCGGCCGGCAGCACGACGCGTTCGAAGCGCACTTCGGCCGCGCGGCCGCCGTCGATCTTCCGGTAGTCGCGCAGCGATACGCCCG
>NZ_JAAGPG010000974.1:0-1878 GCF_017104665.1 Burkholderia sp. Se-20378
CCAGCGCGGTGGCCTCCGGAGCGCGCCGGACCTGGTCCTCGAACAACTGATGGATGCACCGGTCGGCGGGATACGGGGCCTCGGTCCGGTTCCAGGTGTCCAGCAGCAATGTGCGTTCGTCGGGGGGGAGGATCGCCAGTTGCCGCACCGGCGTATGCGGGGCGTTCTCTAGGGCGAGGACCAGACTCTCCAGGGCTTGCTGCATATAACCGCAGACCCGTTCGGGCGAGAGCGTGTCCACCACCTGGGCGGTCAAGCCCAGGGCCTGACCGAAGTCCTCCACCGAGAGGCCGAAGGGATAGTTGGTACGTTCTTCGGCACTGAGCCAAGTAACCCCTTGCAGAGGGTTGTCGGCATCGCCAACTGCCGCAGGCATGGCGTTATGGCGGTAGTTGAGCAGGGCGCTGAACAGCGGTGCCGGCGCGGCCACGCCACTGCAACGTTGCGCCAAAGCCAGTGAGGCATGCTCGTGACGCAATAGGTCGGCCAGTCGCGTATGCGTGTGCCGCACACTGGTTTCGACATCGGTGTCGTCCAGATCCAACCTTAACGGCAAGGTGTTGATGAACAGCCCCATGGCCCGGTCGGCGCCTTCGCCGGCGTGCATGCGACCAAACAGGACCGTACCGAAGACCACCGAGCGGCACTCGCTGGTCTGGGCGATGACCTGACCCCAGGCCAGATGGCACAGACTGGCCAGACTGACCCCCAGACGGCGCGCCTGCGTGCGCAAGCGGTCGTTCAAGGCCTGTGGCAGCAGACGATGGGACTCGATGATGTGCCGTCCATCGCGGTGCACATCGCTCAAGCCAAACGGCAACGTGGGGGCATCGATATCGGCCAGCTGGCTGCGGAAGAAGCGTTCGTGCTCAGCCTGCGGGAGACCTAACCGGGCCTGAGCCACCAGATGGCGGAACGGTTGAGGTGTACGGAGCGTGTGGCCCTGACCGGTAAGAAGCGCCTGGACCTCAGCCTGGAGGATCTCCAGCGTAGAGTGATCACCAATCAGGTGATGCTGGAGTTGCAACAACAGCCAGCGATGACTGTCGGCATCGTAGGCAATGACGAAGCGTAGTAGCGGTGCTTGCGAGAGATCGATGCGATAGGAGCGTGGATCGAAACGCCGGGCCAGTTGCTCGTGGATAGGACCGTCGTGCGGATCGAGAGCCAGCTCGGTGAGGAGCAGCGGCGCCTGACGCCAGACCACCTGGGCCGGGGTGGAAAGGCCTTCCCAGACGAAGGCGGTACGCAGGATATCGTGTCGATCGACGACCTGTTGCACGGCCTCCAGGTAGCGATCGAGCAAGGCACGGTCGGTGAAGGCCATCTGGCCGATCAGCAGGTACGGATCGCCGTCGGTGGCCAGCAGGTGATGGAACAGGATGCCTTCCTGCAACGGAGCCAGGGCGTAGATATCCTGCAGGTTGGCCAGCCCCCCGGGTACCTGGGTGAGGAGGCGGTCGATGTCGGCCTGGGTGAGATCGATCAGGGGTAGGCGATCGGGTGTCAGGACCGTGTCTTGGGCGGTGATCGTATTGGGTGGAACAATCGCCTCACGGTAGGAGCCTAGAGTCGTAGCCAGATCGGCCAGGACGGGGGTGGCGAAGAGAGCGCGGATCTCGGTGCCCAGCCCTGCGCGGCGCAGTCGCTCCATCAGCTGGACCGCGAGCAGGGAATGGCCGCCGAGGGTGAAGAAGTGATCGTGGCGACCGACACGGTCGACGCCGAGCAGCTCGGACCACAGCTGAGCTAGCGTGGTCTCGATCTCCCCCTGGGGCGCCTCGTAGGCATGACGCGCAAAGGCCTCCCCGTCCGGAGCCGGGAGGGCTCGGCGATCGAGCTTGCCGTTGGGGGTGAGTGGAAGGCTGTCCAGGGTGA
>NZ_JAAGPG010000975.1:0-1615 GCF_017104665.1 Burkholderia sp. Se-20378
TGACGCGCGCGCCGGCGCGCGCGAGCCCTTCGGCGATCGCGAGCCCGATGCCGGCGGTGGAGGCGGTGACAACCGCGGTCTTGCCTTTCAGATCGATATGCATGTGCGTGACGGGAGAGGAATGAACGGGATCCGCCGCGGGTGCCGCGGCGGACGGAATTCAAAGCTTAGGCGAAACGGCGCGATCCGGCGTCGAAGCCGCGATCCGGTGTCAAAGCCGCGAACCGGCGAACCGCCGATCCGGTTGCGCGGCGCCGCACAGTCTTGTACGGTGAGCGTTCGCCGTCCGAACCGGGAGCCCGCCGCGTGAGCCGTACCGCCAACCGATCCGTCGTACCGTCGCCATTCTGGCGTGATGCCGCGCTGCCGTTCATCGAGGCGCGCACCGTCGACGACGGCCGCGCGATCTGCTACGCAAAGCACACGCACGACACGTTTTCGGTGGGCGCGATCGTCGGCGGCACGAGCACCTACGTGAACGGCGCGACGAACGAGCACGTCGGGCGCGGCGTGCTCGTGATCATCGATCCGGAGCAGGTGCACGCGTGCAATCCGTACGGCCCCGATGCATGGGCGTACCGGATGGTCTATGTCGACGTGCCGTGGCTCGCGCGGCTGCAGCATTCGCTGGGCCGCGATCCGAACGGCGATTTTCACGGCTTTTCGCCGAAGTTGACGGAGCGCCGCGACCTGTTCGCGCAATTTGGCAGCTTCTACCGCACGCTCGTCGCTCCCGGCATCGATCCGCTCGGCAAGGAGAGCGCGGCGGTCGAGTTCTTCACGGCGCTGCACGGCGCGCTCGATCGCGAACTCCCCGGCCCGCGCGCCGGGGACGACAACGCCCGGCTCGCGCGCGCGGCCGACTATATCGCCGCACATTGCCGCGAGGGCGTCACGCTCGATGCGATCTGCGCGGCGGCCGATCTGTCGCCGTCATACCTGATCCGCGCGTTCAACGCCCGCTACGGGATGACGCCGCATGCATTCCTGATCGATCGCCGCGTGCAGTACGGCCGCACGGAGCTGCGCCGCGGCCGGCCGATCGCCGATGTCGCGCTCGACGCGGGCTTTGCCGACCAGGCGCATTTCCAGCGCGCGTTCCGGCGGATCGCCGCTGCGACGCCCGGCCAGTACCGCAGCGCGACGAGCTGAACGGCAAGCGCTACACGTCGAGCAGGAAGAGTGCGCTGCCCGCGAGCAGCAGCGCCATCAACCGGTTGAACACGCGCATGTGCCGCGCGTTCGCAAGCCGGTGCCGCAGCGATGCGCCCGCATACGACCAGCACGCGATCGACGCGAAACAGATCACCAGATACAGCGCGGCGAACTGCCAGACCTGCGTGCGGTCGCCATCGGTCGCATACGCGCCCATCGCGGCCACGCACGCGAGCCACGCCTTCGGATTCAGCCACTGCATCGCCGCGCCGGCCGCCGCCGACGGGCCGGCCACGTCCGGGTCGGCCGACAGCCGGCCGTCATCGAGCGCGAGCCGCAGTGCCATGTACAACAGGAACGCGATCCCCGACCACTGCGTAGCGGTGGTCAGCACCGGCCAGCGCGCGAGCGCCGCGTGCAGCCCGAGGCCGATCAGCAGGAACAGCGCGACGAAGCCGAG
>NZ_JAAGPG010000976.1:0-1774 GCF_017104665.1 Burkholderia sp. Se-20378
GGCACCGCGCGTACACTGTCCGCCGATGCGGGATAGGCGCGGGCAGCACGGGGACGAGCGTGCCCGCGCGCAGCGCGTCGATCGCCCGGGCCAGCGCGGCGCGGTCGAAGGCCGGTGCATCGGTATCCGGCGCGAAGGTCGCCGGGCCACGTGGATCGTTCATGCGACAGCTTCCTGCGCAACCGCTTCACCCGACAGCGGCACGAGCGCGTCGAGCGTGCGACCGGTCAGCCGCGACAGGATCTCGCGCCGCCAGTCGTCGTAGATCGCGCGGTATTCGGCGATATCCGCGCCGAACACGTGCGCGGTGTGCGCGTACTCGTCGTGCAGATAGTCGTCGAGCCGCGCCTGCGTTTCCTCGTCGGCCGCGATCACGCGATCGATCAGCGCGTCACGCTCGGCTGCCGGCAGCGCCTTCAACGTGTCGAACCACCACTGGACGATCTGCACGCGATGCCACTCCTCGTCCGGCCGGATCCGGTTCTCGCCGTGCTCGCGCATCGCGGAATCGCCGATGCGGCCGGTCTTGCGCTGAATCCACAGCTTCGCGAGGATGTGCAGCTCGTAATGCCATTCGAATGCCAGAAAGCCCGCGACGTCGCGCACCGCGATGTCGCCGATGCGCGCCCAATGCGCGGCGACGAGCCGGTCGACTTCCGGCAGTGGATCGCGCCCCGTCAGTTCGGTCACGCGTTCGCGGCCGATCACCGCGTGCGCGCCGTCGTCGCCGAGCTGGCGCGACAGGATCAGCTGGAAGTGCGGATCGTCGCAGAACAGCGTGTCGATCGCCTTCGCGACGACCTGCACGATGAACAGGTCGTGCGACGCCATCTTCGTGTAGTAGTCGGCGACGGCGGCCAGCTCGTCGTCGTTGCGCGGCTCGCGCGGCGGCGTGGCGAGCTTCGCCGGGAAGTCCGGACGATGGCGTCGCGCCACGTCGAGAAACAGCGCTTCCTCGAATTGTCCGTTCCATTCGCGCGGCGCGCCGATGGGCAAGGTCATAGGGTTCTTTCTCTCAGGATCATGAATGAAGCGAGCAGACGCTTGTGGCGTCGCTCAGGTACGCCGGGTCACGCGTCGGACCAGGCGGTCGCCCGTGATTTGCACGGCCGAGACGAGTGCGATCAGGATCACGATCACGGTCGCCATGACGGTGGTGTCGAAACGCTGGTAGCCGTAGCGGATCGCGAGATCGCCGAGGCCGCCCGCGCCGACGGCGCCCGCCATCGCGGTCGAGCCGATCAGCGCGACGACGGTAATGGTGAAGCCGCCGAGCATGCCTGGCAGCGCTTCGGGCAACAGCACGTGCCAGACGATGTGGCGTCGCTTCGCGCCCATCGCGAGCGCGGCCTCGATCAGCCCGCGATCGACCTCGCGCAGGCTCACCTCGGCGATCCGCGCGAAGAACGGGATCGCGGCGATCGACAGCGGCACGACGGCCGCCCAGACGCCGATCGTCGTGCCGATCAGCACGCGCGTGAACGGCAGCAGCGCGACGAGCAGGATGATGAACGGCGTCGAGCGGAACACGTTGACGAGCGCGCCGAGCACCGCGTTCACGCCGCGCCGTTCGTAGATGCCGCCGGGCGCGGTCGTCACGAGGATCACCGCGAGCGGGATGCCGATCAGCGCGGCAATCACGGCCGACGCGGCGACCATCGACAACGTGTCGCGGATCGCGTCGAGCAGTTCGGGCCACCAGAGGTCAAACATAGCCGAGCACCTCCACGTGATTCGCGTGGCGGCGCGCACGTTCGAGCAGCGCGGCAACCGC
>NZ_JAAGPG010000977.1:0-237 GCF_017104665.1 Burkholderia sp. Se-20378
TGGCGGCACGTGTATGTGTGGGTGTTGTGTAGGCTGGAGGTGCATGTGACTAGACCTTACGTTATTCTGGTGGTTCTATTTCTTAGAGCGTGACGCGCTGGTTTGATGTGTTCTAAATGTGGTATATATGAACTGCATTATCAAAATATGAGCGAATGGTTGTTAGCGTGCGATGGTATATGGTTTGTGTGGTGCTGTCATGGCGCTAGGTGTTGCGCTTGTTTTGGTTTTTTTTTT
>NZ_JAAGPG010000978.1:0-1405 GCF_017104665.1 Burkholderia sp. Se-20378
CACGCGTCGGCGCGGGCGCGCATGACGGGCAGCGTCAACGCGGCGCCGGTCAGGGCGGAAAGGAAATGGCGGCGGTTCATGGTTCTGGACTCCGAAGGTGTCAGGGGGAGGGCGGCGATGTCAGAACGCCTTGCGCAGGCCGAGCGCGACGCCCGCGCTGCCCGAGCGATCGGCGGCGAGCGAGTAGTGCAGGAAGTTGTAGTTGTCGTTGTCGAAGTCGAGCGCGGCGCGATGTGCGTAGCCGCCCGCCAGGTACAGCGTCACCGTCTTGGACACGAAGTAGTTCAACTGCAGCGTGACCTGCTGCGGACTGACGGGGGGCGCCGCCGGTGCTTGGGCATTGGCAGGATTCTGCGCACGGATGTGTTCGTAATAGACCGCGCCGATCACCTGCAGGAAATCGGTGACGGCGTAGCGGACGCCGGCCCACCAGAACGTGAAGTTCGTCACGACCGACGGCGCGGCGATATCGCTGCGCGCGTGCTCGACGCCGGCCAGCAGTTGGGCACGGCCGAGCGGTACGAGCGCGGAAGCGGCGTAGCGGCGGAAATGCGCGAAGCCGCCGGGCTGCGGCGTGTGGACGTCGTCGAACGCCGCGGCGAACGAGAACGCGCTGCCGGCATAGTCGAAGCCCGCGCCGTACGCGGCGTTCGACTGGAACGCGCCCGCCGTGCCGCCGAACGCGTAGTGCGTTTCGAGCGTCAGTGCGCCGAGCTTCGCCAGGTATTTGACGACGTTGTTCTCGCGATAGTTGATGCCGACGATCGCGCCGTCGGGCTCGTACAGCGTCGAATAGGCGCCCGTCGGCGAATAGCGCTCCATGATGTCGAACAGCGTCGTGTACTGGCGGCCGAGCCGCAGTGCGCCCCAGCGGTCGTGCTGCAGGGCGACCCACGCGGAGCGGTCGAAGCCGCCCGAGCCGGCGCCGGTGCCGTTGGCCAGGTTGATGCTGCTCTCGACGCGAAACGCGGCCTGCCAGCCGTCGCCGAGATCCTCGACGCCCTTCAGGCCCCAGCGCGAACCGCTCTTGCCGCCCGACGCCATCCGCACGAGCGACGCCGACGATTTGCCGTCCGGGGCGACCTGCCCGGTGAGAAATTCGGTGTAGACGTCGGCGACGCCATACAGCGTGAGGCTGGTCTGCGCGCAGGCGCCGGCCGATACGAGGCCCAGTCCGCACAATGCGGACATTCGCTTGCCCATGGGGCTGTCTCCTTGTTTGGGGTGGTTGTTCTCGATGTGCGCTGCGCGGATCGACGGGCGCGGCGCTGTCTCGCTATCCGGGGCGGACGGCGAACGGGGCGTGCCGTGCCGGGCCGCTCGGGCGCGTCGTGCGGCGCATGCGGGCGCCGCACGGCAGCGGGATCAGGCGATGGGGCGAGTGCATCGTCGGGTCGCGCGGGTC
>NZ_JAAGPG010000979.1:0-1739 GCF_017104665.1 Burkholderia sp. Se-20378
TCTTGCCGAAATGCCGAACCGCCCGACGCTGCGGCCCGTATACCAGGCCGATTCGTATGAAGCGATTCTCGCGATGGCGCGTCGCGGGCTCGGTCTCGCGTGGCTGCCGCAGCGGCTCGTTGCCGACGACGTGCGGCGCGGCGAGCTCGCGATCGTCGGCGGCGCCGACTGGCAGATCGGCTTCGACATCGCGCTGTACCGGCGCCGCAACGATCCGCACCCGGTACTGGATGCGATCTGGCGCACCGCGCCGTCACGCGACGACGGCGCGGATTAGCCGCGCCGGGCAGCGGTTCCGGGGCCCGCGCGCCGATCGGCACGATTGCGTGCCGAAATGGCACGAACGCCCGCCCCGCGTTGCCTACACTCCGCGCTTGACTGGCCCGAACGGCCGCCGGCCACGCCGCGCGCCGTCTTTCAAAATCCTGACGGCCAGCATTACCGGAGGAGCACAGGGATGACCCGCAACACGCACGCCGCGACGCCGGCCCCGCACAACCCGTGGCGCGAGATCTGCGCCGCGAGCATCGGCAACGCGCTGGAGTTCTACGATCTGCTGATCTATGGCTATTTCGCGATCGTCATCGGCCAGCTGTTTTTCCCCACGCACGACGCGGCGACTTCGCTGCTGCTGTCGGTGGGCACATTCGGCATTTCGTTCGTCACGCGCCCGCTCGGCTCGATCGTGCTCGGCAGCTATGCCGACCGCGCGGGCCGCAAGGCATCGCTGACGATGTCGATCGGCCTGATGATGCTCGGCACCGCGATGATCGCGTTCGCGCCGACGTATGCGCAGATCGGCATTGCATCGCCGCTGCTGATCATCGTCGCGCGGATGCTGCAGGGTTTCTCGACCGGCGGCGAGTTCGGCGCGGCCACTGCGTTCATGGTCGAGCAGGCCGATGCGAAGCGGCGCGGCTTCTTCGCGAGCTGGCAGATGTCGACGCAGGGGCTCGCGACGGTGCTCGCGGCTGGCGTGTCCGCGCTGCTGAGCCTGCTGTTGACGACCGACCAGCTGCATGCGTGGGGCTGGCGCGTCGCGTTCTCGGTCGGGCTGCTGATCGGCCCGGTCGGGCTCTACATCCGTCGCAACATCGACGAACCGGCCGATTTCCGCCGGCTCGGCGAGAAGGGGCGCGCGAAGTCGCCGCTGCGCGACGTGTTCGCGCGCGATCGCGCAAACCTGCTGCTCGGTGCGGGCGTCGTCGCGACGGCCACCGCGTTCAACTACGTGCACAAGCTGTACATGCCCACATACGCGGTCAAGCAGCTGCATATCCCGGCCACGTCGTCGTATCTCGGCGCGGTCGTCACGGGCGCGATGCTGATGGTCGCCGCACCGGTCGTCGGCCACCTGTCGGATCGTTTCGGCCGCATCCGCGTGATGCTGATCGCGCTGATCCTGGTCGGCGTCACGACGTGGCCGCTGTTCGTGATGTTGAACCGCTATCCGACGGTCGAGACGCTGCTCGCGGTGCAGGCGCTGGTCGGCCTGCTGATCGCGGTGAGCCTCGCGCCGCTGCCGGCGCTGCTCGCCGACATCTTCCCGACGAGCACGCGCGGCACGGGCCTTGCGCTGTCGTACAACTTCTCGGTGACGCTGTTCGGCGGCTTCGCGCCGCTGATCGTGACCTGGCTGATCGACGCGACGCACAACAAGCTGGCGCCGAGTTTCTACGTGATGGCCACGGCCGTGCTCGGGATCACGTCGGTGATTGCGCTCGGCCGCCGGATGCGCG
>NZ_JAAGPG010000980.1:0-1674 GCF_017104665.1 Burkholderia sp. Se-20378
GAGGCCGCGCAGCGCGCGCGCTGGCTCGCGCTGATCGCCGAATGGCTCGACATGGCGCCGGGCGAGCTGGCCGAGCGCAAGCGCACGCGGCGCGTCGTCTCGTTCGACGATCTGCTCGCGAACCTGTACCACGCGCTGCATGCGCATCCGTGGCTCGCCGAGACGCTGCGCGCACGCTATCCGGCCGCGCTGATCGACGAGTTCCAGGATACCGACCCGCTGCAGTTCGCGATCTTCGACCGGATCTTCGCGCCGGGCGGCCCGCTGTTTCTGGTCGGCGATCCGAAGCAGGCGATCTACAGCTTCCGCGCGGCCGATCTGCATACCTATCTTGCCGCGCGCGCACGGGCGAGCGCGTGCTACACGCTCGCGGTCAACCAGCGTTCGACGCCCGCGATCGTCGACGCGTGCAACCGCTTCTTCATGTCGAATCCGCGCGCGTTCGTGCTCGACGGGCTCGACTACTACGCGGTGCGCGCCGGCACGCGCGTGCGTGCGCCGTTCGTCGATGCAACCGACCCGGGCCCGGCCGGCGACTTCCGGGTGTGGGCGTTGCCGGGCGGCGAAGGCACGTTGCTCAAGCGTGATGCGCAGGCACAGGCCGCGCAGGCCTGTGCCGCCGAGATCGCGCGGCTGATGCGCGGCGCGCGCGAAGGGCGTGTGCGGCTCGGCGATACGCCGCTGTCGCCGGGCGATATCGCGGTGCTGGTGCAGACGCACCGGCAGGGCAGTCTCGTGAAGCGCGTGTTGTCCACGTGGGGCATCGGCAGCGTCGAACTGGCGCAGGCTTCGGTGTTCTCGACCAATGACGCCGAGCAGCTCGAACGCGTGCTGGCGGCGATCGATGCGCCGGGCGACCTGCGGCGTTTGCGTGCGGCGCTCGCATCCGACTGGTTCGGCCTCGATGCCGGTGCGCTGTGGCGGATGGAGCAGGGCGACGGCGACGCGCAACGTGAAGCATCGGCGGCGGATAGCGCCGACGCGATGAGCTGGGTCGAGCGCTTCTCGCGGTATCGGCTGTTGTGGCGCGAACGCGGCTTCGCGGTGATGTGGCGCACGTTCACGCGTGAGCTGCGGATTGCCGAGCGCCTGATGGCCGGCGCGGACGGCGAGCGTCGCGTGACCGACATCAACCATCTGGCCGAACTGACGCAGGCGCGCGCCTCCGCGCAACCGGGCATCGCGCCGACGCTGCGCTGGCTCGCCGCGCAGCGGCTCGACGGCGGCGGGGAGGAAGCGCAGCTGCGTCTCGAATCCGATCGCAACCTCGTGCAGATCGTCACCGTGCACAAGTCGAAAGGTCTTGAATACGCGATCGTGTTCTGTCCGTTCCTGAACGACGGCGGGTTGCGCGAGCCGCCCACGTCCGCGCTGCCCGATGCACGCGAGTATCACGACGATGCGGGCGACGCGGTGCTGCATTACGGGTGCGACGACGAGGCGGCCGAGCATGCGGCGCGTCAGGCGCTGCGCGAGCAGGCCGCGGAACGCGCGCGGCTCGTCTACGTGGCGCTCACGCGTGCGGTCTATCGCTGCTACGTCGTCGCCGGGCCGTACCTGTCGTCGCGCTCGACGCGCGAAGCGCGGCGCAGCGTGCTCAACTGGCTCGTGGCCGGCGCCGGCCAGGCGTTCGATGCATGGCTCGACGAGCCGCCCGACGAAGCCGCGCTCGAT
>NZ_JAAGPG010000099.1:0-21896 GCF_017104665.1 Burkholderia sp. Se-20378
CGCAGCGCGAGGCGCTCGAGACGGCGGAAAAGCGGCGCATCGCGCGGCGGGCCGCGGAGATGGTCGCGCCCGGGCAGGTGGCGATCGTCGATGGCGGTACGACCTCGGCGCTGCTCGTCAGCCAGTTGCCGGCCGACCTGCGCGCGACGATCGTCACGCACAGCCCGAGTGTCGCGGTCGCGCTCGCCGCGCATCCGTCGATCGACGTGATCCTGATCGGCGGGCGGCTCTACAAGCATTCGATCGTCGCCGTCGGCGCGGCAGCGATGGAGGGCATCGCGCGCATCCATGCGGACCTGTACTTCATGGGCGTCACGGGCGTGCATCCGGTCGCGGGGCTCAGCACCGGCGATTTCGAGGAAGCGGCGATCAAGCGCGCGCTCGCCGAACGCGCAGCCGAGACGGTCGTGCTCGCGTCGCAGTCGAAGCTGCGCGCGGCGTCGCAGTTCGTGATCGGCGAGCTCACGCTGGCGCACACCGTGGTGGTCGAAAAGGAAACCGACGCCGCGCTGACTAAGCCGATCGAGGCGGCGGGCGTGACGGTCGTGCGCGCGTAGCGGCGACGGATTGTGCCTGCGCGGGGTGTGCCTGCGCGGGGTGTGCGGGGTGCTCCGGATGTGCCAGATGTGCCAGATGTGCCAGATGTGTCGGGTGTGTCGGGTGTGTCGGGTGTGTCGGGTGTGTCGGGTGTGTCGGGTGTGTCGGGTGTGTCGGGTGTGCCGGATGTGTCGGATGTGTCGGATGTGTCGGATGTGTCGGATGTGTCGGATGTGTCGGATGTCCCGGATGTCCCGGATGTGTCGGATGTCCCGGATGTCCCGGATGTGTCGGATGTCCCGGATGCACCGGATGCACCGGATGCACCGGAACACACCTGTCACCTCATCAGCCGTCTTCCATCACGTCACCGCCGAGCCCATGTCAGCGGGCTGACAGGGTCCGCTTGCTAACATGGGCGCCCGCCCAACCGCCACGCACCGCCCGCCCGATGCCCCCGCCCTCCGCCACCACCTCGCCGGCACCGCCTGCGGGCGATGCGCCGCCACCCGGCGTCCTCGCGCTGTTCATCGCGTTCTCGCAGATCGGCCTGACCAGCTTCGGCGGCGGCCTCAGCGGGCGAATGATGCGCGACTTCGTGTACGAGCGGCGCTGGCTCGATGAGGAAGCGTTCCTCAACGGCCTCGCGCTGTCGCAGGCGCTGCCGGGCGTCAACGTGAAGAACCTCGCGATCTGGATCGGCTACCGGCTCGCCGGATGGCGCGGCGCGGTGGCCGGCTTCACCGGCATCATCGCGCCGCCGGCCGTGCTGATCGTGCTGTTCGGCATCGCGTTCTCGACCCTCACGCGCTTTCCGCTCACGCATGTCGCGCTCGCCGGCGCGGCGGCGGCAGCGATCGGGCTGTCGATCTCGATGGCGATCACCGCCGTGCGCCGGCTGCCACGTCGCGCGCTGCCGTTCGCGGTGATGGCGCTCACCTTCGTGTCGGTGGCCGTGCTGCACTGGCCGCTCGTGTGGACCGTGCTGGTTGGCGGCACGCTGAGCGTCGCGCTCGAATATCGCCGCGCGGCCGTGCCGCCAGCCGGGAGCGACTCGCCATGACCGCCTCGCAACGCTACGCCGCCCTGTTCGGCGTGTTCGCGCCGCTGTCGATCGCGACGATCGGCGGCGGACAAGCGATCATCGCCGACATCCAGCGGCAAGTGGTCGACGTGCATCACTGGATGACCGCCACGCAATTCGTGAACGACTTCGCGATCGCGCGGATGGCGCCAGGCCCCGGCTCGCTGCTGGCAACATTGATCGGCTGGCAGGTGGCCGGCTTCTGGGGGGCGGTGATCGCGACGCTCGCGCTGTTCGGCCCGACTGCCTTCCTGATCTACGGCGTCGCGCATCTGTGGCGGCGGCACCAGGGCGCGCGCTGGCAGATCGCGCTCGAGGCCGGCCTGCGCCCGGTCGCGGCTGGCATGATCCTCGCGTCGGTGTGGGTGCTGCTGCAGGCGCTCGACGGCGGCTGGGCCGCGCGCGCGATCGCGGTCGTGTCGACGCTATGCGTGATGTATACGCGCGTTCATGCGCTGCTGCTAATCGCGGCGGGCGCGCTGCTGCTCATCGGCGTGCACGCGCTCGGCATGTGATGCGCGGCGTCGCGGCACGCGATGGCAGCCGCGAACGACGCAGCCGATACCCGCTCAGCGACACGAGCAGGCGTTTTGCAACGCGCAACGCACGTCCACGCACTTTTCTCCGCTTGCGCGCCCGGCTCGCACAACCCATCGCCTAGACGCCGCGAAACACCGGTGCGCGCCGTTCCGAAAACGCACGCAGCCCTTCGTCGAAATCCGCGCCTTCGCACGCTTGCCGGCGCAGCTCGGCAATCCGCTCGAATGCGTCGGCCGGCAACGGCCGCGCGTCCTGCAGCACGCGCAACTGCTCCTTCACCGCGTGCACCGCGAGCGGCGCCTTCGCGGCGATCGTGCGCGCGACGTCGAGCGCCGCGTCGTCGACACCGCCCGCGTCGGCCAGCCGGTTCACGAGCCCGTGATGCGCGGCACGCTCCGCATCGAGCGGCTGCGCGCAGAAGAACATCTCCTTCAGCACGTGGATCGGCAGGTTGTCGTAGAAGCGCAGCAGGCCGCTCGTCGAATACGGCAGGCCGATGTTCGCGGGCGTCATCGCGAACCGCGCGTCGCGCGACGCGACCACCAGATCGCAGCTCATCACGAGATCGACCGCCCCGCCCCACGCCGAGCCCGACACCGCCGCGACCACCGCGCCCGGATAGGTCCGCACGCGCCGCAGCGCCCGTTCGAGCGGCTTGCCGTATGCGAGCGGATCGCGATCGTCGACCAGCTCGCGCAAGTCATGCCCCGCGCTCCAGACATCGCCGCTGCCGTCGTTCGACAGGATCACGACGGGCGGCGGACGGTGTTCGGCCAGCGCGTCGAGGCGCGCGACGAGCGCGTCGAGCAATGGCGCGTCGAGCGCATGGCGTCGCGCCGGATTCGCGAACCGCACACGTGCGATCCGCTCGCCGACCATGTCGACCGTCACGTGCGACGCGCTGTCGTGTTTCGTCGTGTCGCTCATTGCACGGCCTCCGCCACTGCTTCCGCCTGAAAGATCGCGCGCTCGGTCAGCAGCGCGTCGATCGCGTCGTCGCCATACCCCGCTTCGCGCAGCACGTCGACCGTATGCTCGCCGAGCAGCGGCGGCGCATGACGCGTGCGCGGCGCCGGCATCTCGTCCCCCATCCCGCCGAGCGGCGTAACGACCTGGCGCAGCATGCCGAGCGTCGGATGCGCGACCGGCTCGACCAGCCCGCAATGTGCGAGCTGCGGATCGTCGAACACTTCGTCGAGCGTGTTGATCGGCCCGGCCGGCAGCCCCGCGTCGACGAAACGCTGCGTCCATTCGCGCTTGCCCCGCGTGCGCAACCGGCTTTCGAGCAACGCTTTCAGTTCGTCGCGGTGCGCGACGCGTGCGTCGTTGGTCGCGAAGCGCGGATCGTTCGGCAGCTCGGGCAGGTCCAGCAACTGGCACAGCCGCAGCCACATGTCGGTCGTGATCGGTGCGAGGTTGAGCGGCCCGTCGGCCGTCTCGAACACGCCGTACGGCGCGATCACCGCATGCGCATTGCCGGTGCGGCGCGGCACGTCGCCGAGGCTCAGGTAGCGTTGCCCGTGCACGCTCAATAGCGACACGAGGCTTTCGAGCAGCGACGTGCCGACATGCTGGCCGCGCCCCGTGCGTTCGCGCTCGTACAGCGCGGCCATCACGCCCGTCGCGACCCACATCCCCGAGCTGAGATCGCCGATCGCGGTACCCGTGCGGGTCGGCTCGCCGTCGGGAAAACCGGTGAGGCTCATCAGCCCCGCATAGCCCTGCGCGATCTGGTCGAAGCCCGGCCAGTCGCGCAACGGGCCGCGCGGGCCGAACGCGGTGACGCTGCCCATCACGAGCCGCGGATCGCGCGCATTCAGCGCGGCATAGCCGAGCCCCATCGCGTCCATCGTGCCGGCCTTGAAATTCTCGATCACGACGTCGGCCTGCGCGATCAGCCGCCGCACGACGTCGAGGCCGGCCGGCTGCCTGAAATCCACGCAGATGCCGCGCTTGTTGCGGTTGCAGGACAGGTAGTACGTGCTCACGCCGCGGTCGAACGGCCCCCATGCGCGGCTCATGTCGCCGTGCGGCCCCGACTCGACCTTGATCACGTCGGCGCCGAGGTCGGCGAGCACCATCGAGCAGAACGGCCCCGACAGCGCGCGGCTCAGATCGACGACCCTGATTCCTTGTAATGCCTGCATTCCGGACTCCTGATATTGATGACTGGGTGTGGCTTGTGGCCGAACGATCGCGGCGTGCCGCTCATTCCGGCAGCGTCTGGTGACGCGTTTCGACCGCGAACGGCAGAATCAGGATGCCGAGCCCGAACACGGCCGCGGTCCATGCGACCGGCACGCCGAGCGATCCGTAGCCGTGTATCGCGGCGCCGAGCAGGAAATTCACGCCTGCGCCGATGAAGCGGCCGACCGATGCGTTGAACGCGAACGCGGTGGCCCGCACGCGCGTCGGGTACTGCTCGGGCAACCATAGCGAGAAGATCGCGAAATTGCCGCCGAAGAAACCGAGGAACGCAAGCGACACCATGAACGCCGCGAGCCCGTTCGGCTGGTAGAACGCCCAGCCGAACGCGAACACGATCGATGCGGCCATGCCCGCGAAATACACGCCGAGTGCCGTGCGCCGGCCGAGCCGTTCGGACAGCCAGGGCGCAACCAGACAGCCGGCGATCGTCGCGCACGACAGGATCGCCGCGCCGATCGACGCAAGCCGCAGCGCGCCGATGTGGTCGATGCCCGCGCGCGCCGCCAGCGTGCTGACCGCGCTCGCCTCGTAGACGGAGCCGGCCCACAACCCGACGATCGCGACGCCGACGAGGCTCGCGCTCGTCAGCGTGCGGCGCAGGAAGGCCGGCGCGAAGATCTCGCGCAGCGGATGCGCGCGCCGCGCGTCGGCCACATTGCCGTCGCGGGCGTCATGCCGGCGCCACTGGCCGGGCTCCTTCACGCGCATCACGGTGAACACCGCGAGCAGCGCCGGCGCGAGCCCGCACAGGAACATCGCGCGCCAGCCGTAGGTCGCGCCGATCGTGTAGTTCAGGCACGCTGCGATGAAGAAACCGAAGTAGTAGCCCGTCTGCAGATAGCCGGCGCCCATCTTGCGGCGGTCTTCCGGCCAGCTCTCGGCGACGTAGGTGCCCGCCAGCGCCCATTCTCCGCCGACGCCGATCCCGGCGATCAGCCGGCACGCGGCCAGCGCCCACACGTCGTGCACGAATGCGGCCGCGCCGGTGAACACCGAATAGATCAGGATGCTCGCGGCGAGCGTACGGACGCGGCCGAAGCGGTCGGCGAGCGGCCCCCAGATGAACGACAGCCCCCAGCCGATCAGGAACAGCGCGAACAGGATCGAGCCGTACATCCCGAGATTCGCGGGCGTCGCCGCGATGCCGGACGCCGGCAGCAGCTCGGTCAACGCGGGAATCAGCACCAGCGCGTAGATCACCGAATCCACGCCGTCGAGCACCCAGCCCGCATACACGGCCCAGAAGCCCTTGACCTGCTCGCGCGTGAGCGGCGTGCGCCGCGGCTTCGCGCCGGCCGCCGGCGCGTCGATCGCCTTGAACATCTTCGTCTCCTTGCCGGCGGGGCCGGCGCTTTTGCCGCGTCCGGTCCGGGATGGCCGGGAGGCTGGCTCTTTTGTGAGACGAGTATAGAAACACCATCGATCGGAGAAAAATATGATATTCATCTTGCTCGATCGGATTGGCTTATGGCTCGAATCGGGAGGCGGCGGCGATGGACTTGAGGCAGTTGCGCTATTTCGTGAAGGTCGTCGAATGCGGCAACGTCACGCATGCGAGCGAGGCGCTGCATGTCGCGCAGCCGGCGGTCAGCCAGCAGATGCGCAATCTCGAACAGGATCTCGGGATGCAGCTGCTCGAACGCAGCGTGCGTGGCGTCGCGCCCACCGCCGCCGGTCGCACGCTGTACCAGCACGCGCTCGAGCTGCTGCGCCAGGCCGATGGCACGCGCGAGCTGCTGCGCCGCGATGCCGAGACACCGCAGGGCCGCGTGACGGTCGGGATGCCGTCGAGCACCGCGCGCGTGCTGGCCATCCCGCTCGCCCGCGCGGTGCGCGACCACTACCCGGGCATCATGCTGGAGCTGATCGAGGCGCCGAGCGCCGATCTCGATACGCTGCTCGAACGCACGCGGCTCGATCTCGCGATCGTCGTCGACGCGGTCGACACGCGCGGCATCGCGATCCACCGGCTGCTGTCGGAAACGCTGTACCTGATCACGTGGCCCGGGTTCCAGGTGCCGGACGATCCCGTGCCGCTCGACGCGATCGCGCGGATGCCGCTCGTGCTGCCGAGCGCGCCGAACACGATCCGCAACCGCGTCGACTGGGCGATGCGCGAGGCCGGGCTGTCGTACGAGATCAGCTTCGAGGCGAGCTCGACCGGGCTGCTGTTCGCGGCCGTGATGGCGCAGCTCGGCGTGACGATCCTGCCGTGGACGGCCGCACACGTCGAGATCGAGGAACGCAAGCTCAAGCTGTCGACGGTTGCGCACCGGCTGTTCGCGCGCGACCTGTCGCTGTGCTGGCACGATACGGCGCTCGTCAGCAACGCGGTGCAGAAGGTGAAAGCGCAGATCGTCCGGCTGTTCGACACGCTCGGGCAGCGGCCCGAGTGGGCGGCCGGGCAGGCTGACGGTGCGTGACCGGGGCGCCGCGTGCCTTGTGCCTTGTGCCTTGTGCTGCGAAGGCGCGCGTACTAAGCTCCGTTCATCCTGGGTACCGCTGACACCTCCACTTCTTCTCGCCGCTCGGTATAAGCGTCGGGGGAAGGAGGCCGTTCGTGTCCCCGCTCCAGTCTGCCTGGCTTCTGCTGGGCGTCAGTGTCCTCGCCGAAGTACTCGGCTCCGTCGGCCTGAAATATTCGGCCGGCTTTTCCCGCCCGCTCCCCTCCGCACTCACCGTCGTCTGTTATGCCTGCGCGGTCTGGCTGATGGCGCTCGCGACGAAGCGCCTCGAAATGGGGCTCGCGTATGCGAGCTGGGCCGCCGCCAGCACCGCGGCCACGGCCGTGATCGGCATCGTCTGCTTCGACGAATCGGTGTCGTCGCTGAAGCTCGCCGGCATCGCGCTGACCGTTTGTGCGCTCGTCGCGCTCAACCTCGGCGAGGCGGCGACGCACTGACCGCGATCACCGCCGGTTGCCGGCACGCGGGCATCGGGGAGACATTGACAACGCCCCCCGACGCCCCGTAACGTTGCTCCCATCGTAACCATCACCGGTTCAGCTTAAGAGGTTGTCGGCCCGCTCGTGCTCGACACCTCTGCCTTCATCGAAGGCCTGCTGCTTGGCGCCGGACTGTTCACGTCCGTCGGCCCCAAGGACGCATTCGTCATCAAGCGCTCGATCTCGAGCCCCCATCTGCTTTCCATTGCCCTCGTCTGCGCAGGCAGCGACGCGTTGCTGATCGCGCTCGGCGCGCACGGGTTGTCGTCGCTGCTATCGCGACATCCCGGCGTGGTGTCGGCCGCGCTGTGGGCCGGCATCGCGTATCTCGCCGGCTATGGCCTGCTCGCGCTGCGCTCGGCGATCCGAAGGCGACAGCCTGAGCACGTCGACGGTCCGCGCACGGGCAGCGAACCCACGCGTGCGCGCACGGTGCTCGCAACCGCCGTCGTCTCATTGCTCAACCCGTATGCGTGGATCGACACCGTGCTGCTGCTCGGCACCGTGATCGTGAGCCACACGCCCGCCGCACGTGCGCCGTTTGCGATCGGCGCGATGACGGCTTCGCTCGCGTGGTTCCTGATGCTCGCGTATGGCGCGCGCGCGTGCCGCGCATGGTTCGCCCGTACGCTCGCATGGCGCGTGCTCGATTTCTTCGTCGCGGCGATGATGCTCGGCTTCGCGGTGCGTTTCGCGATCGATGCGCTGCAGGCGTCAGCGGCTCGATAACGTACGAAACACGTCGTGCGCGCCGGCATGCAGTTCGAAGCCGATGCCCGGCGCTTGCGGGATGCGTGCGTATCCGGCGTCGACGCTCGCGCCATCGGCCAGTCCGCTGAACGGATGAAACGCGAACGGGCTGACTTCCGCACCGCCGAGCCCGAGCGCCGCGACGACGTGCAGCGAGAACAGGTGGCCGCCGTGCGGCCAGAACGCGTCGCGTCGCCAGCCGCGCGAGGCGAAGTGCTCGACGATCTGCAGATAGCCCGGCAGCCCGTAGCCATGCACCGGATCGAATACGAGCACGTCGCGGTCGGGGCGCAGGCCGCCGTAGCGGTCGAGCAGCTTCGCTTCCGCAAGCGAGAACAGTGCCTCGCCGGCCGCGATCGGCGGTGCGTAGCGTGTGGCAATGTCCGCCTGCAGCGGCAGGTCGAGCGGATCGCAGATGTCCTCGAACCACCAGAGATCGAACGGCGCGAGCATCGCGACGGCCGCGCCGACGGTCGTCGCGTCGTACGTGTTCATCGCGTCGACCGCGAGATGCGAACTGTCCGCCAATTGTGCGGCGGCCGCTTCGATGCGGCTGCGGTCCTGATCGAAATCGGTGCCGCCGATCTTGATCTTCGCGTGCGTGTAGCCGAGATCGGCGATGCGGCGCATCTCGTCCGACAGGCGCGCGCGATCGTCATGCGGATAGCGGTAGCCGCCGCCGGCATACACACGTACGCGCGGTGCGGCCGTGCGTTCAAGCCGGTCGGCGAGAAAGCGATGGAGCGGCAGGTCGGCGATCTTCGCAGCGGCATCCCAGATCGCCATGTCGAGCGTGCCGACTGCGACGCATCGTTCGCCATGTCCACCGGGTTTTTCGCCGGCCATCATCGCGCGCCATGCGCGGAACGGGTCGAGGTTCGTGCCGGCTTCGTCGGCGAGCGTGTCGGCGGCGGCCAGCAGGCGCGGTGCGAACCGTTCGCGGATCAGGCCGCCCTGCGCGAAACGGCCGATCGACGCGTAGCCGTAGCCCGTCACGGGGCGGCCGTCGCGTACGACGTCGGTGACGACCGCGACGACACTCGTCGTCAGGCCGCCGGACGGGATCGCCGGATCAGCATAGCGGGACACGGGAATCGCTTGTTCGTGGATCGCGGTGATGCGCATGGTCGGGGTTCCGGAGGGGGCGGCCGAGGCGCTGGCGAACGAGGTACGCGATGCAGCCGGCACGATGGGCAGACCGCTGCATCATAGGCGCTGTCGCCGCAGGCTGCAGACGAACGCTACCGTGGCGGGCGATCGCGCTGCAGCCGCTGCGTGATCGCCGAGAAGTCGGCCTGGATCACCGCGAAGATGAACGCGGTCGACATCCCGAACAACAGCACGCCGCACGACGCTTCAATCGCGCCGAGCATCCGCCAGTTCGCGGCCGGGACGATGCCCGACGCGCCGCGCGTCGACATCGTGTCGATCGAGAAGAACAGCGCATCGCTGAACGAGCCGATCGCGCCGACCTGCACGAAGGTCGCGCCCCACGCGATCGCTTCGAGCGTATGCAGCAGCCCGAGCGCGATGCAGATCAGAGCGATGATGCCCGTCACCTTGCGCAGTTGTTCGTGGATGTCGTCGCGGCGCACGTCGAGCGCTTCGCGAAGCCGGCGCGCGACGACCGCCAACCCGACCATCGCCGCGGTGTGCACGAGGATCGTGGTCATGCCGAGCAGGATGCCGATCGTCCAGCTTTCCATGGGAGGCCTTTGGGGTCGGGGGCGGCTGCGGGGATTGGCGGAAGATTAACACCGGGGCCGCGCAATGGCGCGGGCGGGCGGCAACGGGTATCCGGTCGCCGCACCAGGCGTGACGTCAGGCCATGCGACGCACGATACGCAGCGCTGCCTGATTCGCGTGAACGCAGCGACCATCGACGGCTCGCAGTCGGCAGTCACGTTCAGAGGCGGAAACAAATCGGGGTTCGCCACCGGCGAACCCCGCCATCAGACCGACTTCACTTCCCCGCCGTCCATCCGCAGCGCCGAGCCCGTCATCCAGTGCGCGGCCGGCGATACGACGAATGCGATCAGTTCCGCGATCTCCTCCGGCGTGCCGTAGCGCGCGATTCCCGCTTCGACCGGAAACCGGGCCGTCGCCTCGTCGACGCTCATGCCGTGCAGCGGCGCCCAATGCTCGAGGTACGAACGCCGGCGGCCCGTCATCACCGGGCCCGGCAGCACGCTGTTGACCTGTACGCCATCGGCGATCCCGCGATCCGAGAATGCCTTCGCGAGCGCAACGATCGCCGCGTTGATCGTGCCGACCGCCGCATACGGCGCCTTCGGGAACAGCGCGGAGTTGCCGGACATCAGCACGACCGAGCCCGCGCTTGCCTTCAGCGACGGCCACGCGGCAATCGTCAGCCGCCGCGCGCCATGCAGCTTCAGCGCCAGGCCCTGCTCCCACTGTTCATCGGTCATCTCGAACACGTCGATCTGCGGCACCGCACCCGCGATGTTCAGCAGTGCGTCGATCCGGCCGAACGCGGCGAGCGTGTCGTCGACCACGCGCGGCGCCGCCTCCGGCGCCGCGAGATCGACGTCGATCACGAGACATGCGGCGCCGGCCGCTTTCACGTCGATCGCGGTCTGCTCGAGATTCGCGCGGTTGCGCGCGACGAGCGTGATCGCGTCGAAATCCCGTGCGAGCCGGATCGCGGTCGAACGCCCGATCCCCTGGCTCGCGCCGGTCACGATGGCCACTCTGTCGGACATGATGTTTCTCCTGGGTCGGAACGGATCAGCGAGCGAGGAATGCCGACATCGCAGCGGCGATCTCCGCCGCATGCGTTTCCAGCGCGAAGTGGCCGGTGTCGAAAAACCGCACGTCGGCGTCCGGGAGGTCGCGCCGGAACGCATGCGCGCCGGCCGGCAGAAAGAATGGATCGTTCCTCCCCCACACGGCGAGGAACGGCGGCCGGTGCGTGCGGAAGTATTCCTGGAACGCCGGATACAGCGCGACGTTGCTTCGATAGTCGCGGAACAGGTCGAGCTGGACCTCATGCGCACCGGGCCGGCTCAGGTAGTAGTCGTCGAGCGAATAGCCATCGGGCGACACCGCGCCCGGATCGGGCGTGCCGTGCGTGTACTGCCAGATCGTCGTGTCACGTGCGAGCAGCGCGCGCAGCGCATCCCGGTTCGCGGGCGACGGATCGTGCCAGTACGCGCGGATCGGGTTCCAGCCGTCGCTCAAGCCTTCTTCGTATGCATTGCCGTTCTGCGACACGATCGCGGTGATCCGCTCGGGATGCCGCAGCGCGAGCCGAAAGCCGGTCGGCGCGCCGTAGTCGAACACGTACACCGCGAACCGATCGAAGCCGATCACTTCCGTGAAGCGCTCGATCACGTTCGCGATGTGGTCGAACGTGTACGTAAAAGCGTCCCGACCGGGCATGTCCGACTGCCCGAAGCCGGGCAGATCCGGCGCGACGATGTGGAAGCGGTCGGCCAATGCCGGGATCAGGTCGCGGAACATGTGGCTCGCGCTCGGGAAGCCGTGCAGCAGCAACAGCTTCGGCGCGCCGGGCAGCGCGGACTCGCGGTAGAACACGTTGAAGCCGTCGACGTCGGCGCGACGGTAGGTGATGGCAGGCATGGTCTGTCTCCTTGGGGAACAGGGTTCGGAGAATGTGAACGGACGTCAGCGGGCAGCAATCGACCAGAGCGCGTCGACGATCACGTCGGTCACGATGTCGGGCGCAGTCACGATCGGCGTGTGATCGACTGCGTACGAACTCACGCGTGCCTTCATGCGCTCTGCGGTGAATCGTTGCGTGGCGGGATCGATCATCCGGTCCTGCTCGGCGATCAGGAACCAGCTCGGACGGTCCCGCCACAGCGGCCGCCCAACCGCCTCGCCGATACACGCGGCCGCAATCGGGCGCTGCACCGCCGCGAGCACCGCCAGTTGCTGCGGGCTCGCGTGCTGCGCGAAAGCCCGCGGAAACGCGTCCGTCGGCAGCCAGATGAAGCCGTGCCGATCCGGCGCGAGCTGCGGCGCCTCCGGATGCGGCTCGCCGCGATGGAACACGTCGCCGACCGTTTCGCCTTCATCCGGCGCGAGTGCCGCGACATAGACCAGCCCCGCGACATTGGCCGCCCGCGTCGCCCCGATCACGGCGCCCGCATACGCGTGACCGGCCAGCACGACGGGGCCGTCGATCCGCTCGAGCACCCGATCGAGTGCGGCGACGTCGTCGCCCAGCGAAGTCAGCGGCAACGGTGCCGCGATTGCGTTGATCCCCTGCCGCTGGAGACGCTCGATGACCGCGCTCCAGCTCGATCCATCCGCCCATGCGCCGTGCACAAGCACGGCGCTCACGTTGCCGTTCGACATGTCCCGCTCCTTTGAGAAAGGTGAATGGCGCACAAAAGTAACCTTATAAAATCACGCAATCAGGTTACTCACCACATCAGTAACTTGTCAAGGCTGTTTTTAGTGGTTACGATGTGTCGTCACCCTCGCCTGCTTCCCTCGGTCATGGACTACCTTCCGATTCCCGCGATCTTCGTCGCCGACGCGCCCGGCCTCGATTTCCTGAACTCCGTCGCAACGCCGGTGGATCAGGAAGTGGACTGGATACGGGACGGCGAAGGCTTGCTGGCGTGGCTGGAACAGGCCGGCATGGTGCCGGCCGACGCGCTCGCGGCACTCCGCGCGCAGTCGACGCCGGCCGAACTCGACGCGGTCGCGGCGCAGGCGCGCGCGCTGCGCGAGTGGTTCAGGGTGTTCGTTCGCGCGCGGAAAGGACGGCCGCTGGCTGCCTCGGACCTGGGCGAACTCGAGCGGCTGAACACGTTGCTGGAGCGTGACGAGCGATACGAAGAACTGGTCGTGGACGAGGCGAACGGTTTCGCGCTTCGGGAAAAGCGGCGCTGGCGATCGCCGGAGTCGCTGCTGATGCCGATCGCGCAGGCGCTCACGAAGCTCGTGTGCGACGAGGACTTCACGTATGTGAAGGCATGCGAAGGCCCGCGGTGCACGCTGATGTTCGCGGATCACACGCGCGGGCACGCGCGGCGGTGGTGCAGCATGGCGATTTGCGGCAATCGTGCGAAAGCGGCCGCGCATCGGAAGCGGATGAAGGAGCGGGGGTAACGTGGTGCGGCCGGAGCCGCCCATCGAGCGATGCCCGTTTATCGGTGAGGAGCCGCCGGCAACCTGACGTACGAAGTGCAGCGCTTTACTGCTTCACACGAACCCGGCCACATGGTCCTGCACCCGGACCAGGGCGAATTTTATTGAGCCGGAATCTCGCGCTGGCCCTCCCGGCTCCGGGAACCGGGAGAGTATCGAGCGACGACGGTATGCCTGGCTCGACTCTACCGGCCCGCTCAGGCGAAGACGAAGTACTTGCGCACCGTTTCCACCACTTCCCAGGTCCCTTTCATGCCGGGTTCGATCACGAACACGTCGCCGGCCTTCAGGTGCACCGCCTCCTCGCCTTCCGGCGTGATGATGCAATAGCCGTCGAGGAAGTGGCAGTACTCCCATTTCTCGTAATTCACCTCGAACTTGCCCGGCGTGCAGATCCAGGTGCCCATGATCTTGCTGCCGTCCTTCGAGAGGTAGGCGTTCAGGTTCACGGTGTGCGGATCGCCGCCGATGCGCTTCCACTTGGTCGCGTCAAGGACCGGCGTCGGGCAGGTTTCGCGCAAAACGGTGATGAAATCGGACATGTCAGCTCCAGACTAACGATCGTGTAAGAGAGGCCTGTCACGTTAGTTCGAAAGCGTTGTCCGGACTTGTATGCTTCCGACACCGACTCGTCCATTTTCGACACGGGCTTGTGTGCGGGCGCACCGCCCGTTCGTTCGGCGCCGCGTTGCGCCGGCGGAGCGATTCCGGCCGCTCCTTTGTTCACGACCATTCCCGATGGCGCCATCGCGCCTCCCTCGAGCGATGCAGGCGCCGAAGCCACCGCCCAAAACAGCCCACTTGCCACATCTCGGCCAAACCCTGTAGAATTGCGCGTTCTGCGGGCGTCGTATAATGGCCATTACCTCAGCTTCCCAAGCTGATGACGTGGGTTCGATTCCCATCGCCCGCTCCACTTTCCGGCTGCATCGCAGCCTGCGCATGAGCCGCCTCGTCGAAGGCGGCTTTTTTGTACCATGTGCCGGTTCCCCCGGCCCCTGCTGCGCGCAACGGGCCCTCGCCCGCAACCGAGCCTTTCTCTGTCACCGATGATGCACGACGATCCGAACGAAGCCGGCCTGCCGCCGCACGACGACGCCATTCCCGATGAAGCCGCCGAAGGCGCCGACGCAGTCAATCCGCTGCACCACCGTCGCATTCGCAGCTTCGTGACGCGCGCCGGCCGTGTGTCGACCGGCCAGCGCCGCGCGATGGACGAACTCGGCCCGCGCTTCGTGGTGCCGTACGCGCCGGAGCTGCCCGACTGGAATGCCGTGTTCGGTCGCAGCGCGCCGCGCATCCTCGAGATCGGCTTCGGGATGGGTGCATCGACCGCGGAAATCGCCGCGAACCGCCCCGGCGACGACTTCCTCGGCGTCGAAGTGCACGAACCGGGCGTCGGCGCGCTACTGAAGCTGATCGGCGAGCAGGATCTGTCGAACATCCGCATCATCCAGCACGACGCGGTCGAAGTGCTCGAGCACATGCTCGCGCCGGAAAGCCTCGACGGCGTGCACATCTTCTTCCCCGATCCGTGGCACAAGGCGCGCCACCACAAGCGCCGGCTGATCCAGCCGCCGCTCGTCGCGCATCTCGCGTCGCGCCTGAAGCCCGGCGCGTACATTCACTGCGCGACCGACTGGCAGAACTACGCGGAGCAGATGCTCGAAGTGCTCGGCGGGGAGCCGACGCTCGAAAACACGGCCGCCGACTACGCGCCGCGCCCCGACTATCGCCCGGTGACGAAGTTCGAACGGCGCGGGCTGCGGCTCGGCCACGGCGTGTGGGACCTGGTGTTCCGCAAGCGCGCAGGCTGAACCCTCCCGCTGCGGCGGCGCACGCCGCCCCGCTGCGGACAAGAAAAAGCCCGACCGGCCTATGCCGATCGGGCTTTTTTTCATGCGCGGCGCGGCGGCTTTCGTGTTTGCGTCACGCCCAGTTCAGCCAGCCGCTGTACCCGACCAGCAGCACGAACAGCCCGAACGCGATCCGGTACCACGCGAACACCGTGAAATCGTGCGACGCGACATAGCGCAGCAGCCAGCGCACGCACACGAACGCGCTGACGAATGCCGCGACGGCGCCCAGCACGAACAGGCCGAGCGAATCGACCGTGAACGCCTGCCAGTCCTTCACGGTTTCATAGAGCGTCGCGCCGAAGATGATCGGAATCGCGAGGAAGAACGAGAATTCGGTGGCCACGCGCCGGTCGAGGCCGAACAGCATCCCGCCGATGATCGTCGAACCCGAGCGCGACATGCCGGGAATCAGCGCGAAGCACTGCGCGATACCGACCTTGAGCGCGTCGAGCGGTGTCAGTTCATCGACCGACATCACGCGCGGCGGCTCGCGGCGTTCGCGCTGCCGCGCCTCGGCCCACAGGATGATCGCGCCGCCCACGACGAGCGCGAACGCAACGGGTACCGGGGAAAACAGCACGGCCTTGATCTTCTTCTCGAACAGGAGGCCGAGTGCGATCGCGGGAATCGTCGCGATCACGACGTTCAGCGTGAAGCGCCGCGCATCAGGCCGGCTCGGCAGCCCGGACACGATGGACGCGATCCGTTGCCGGTATTCCCAGCAGACCGCGAGGATCGCCCCGAACTGGATCACGACGTCGAACGTCTTCGCGTGTGAATCGTTGAAATTCAGGAAGCTGCCCGCGACGATCAGGTGACCGGTACTCGACACCGGCAGGAATTCCGTCAGCCCCTCGACGACGCCGAGGATCAAAGCCTTGCAGATCAGGATCCAGTCCATCCGTGGCCCAACTCCGAAATGGTCGAATGAATGGGCCACTCTTCCGCGCGCGGCCCCCCTCCGGCCGAGCGCGGTTCGTCGTCACTTTTCGACGATCGCCACACGTATGCCGTTTGTAAGAATCGTAATTGTACCGGGTTCGTAGTTCACCCCGGCAAATTGCAGTTGTTCGGGCTTGAACGTGTAGATCGGATAGTTGGTCAGCAGCTGCGTCGCGAGCAGGCCGGCGGCCGCGCCGACCTGCTGCGCGTACATCTGCGCGTCGCCGTCGAGCGCGAGGCTGTCGACGGCCGGCGACCTCAGCACGACCGAGCGGCTCGGTGCGTCGTAAGCCAGCTGACCCGACACGGTGAACTTGCCGCTGACGGGCGCGCGCAGGAACGGGCTCACGAAATGCGCGTCGAGCTGCACGGCGACGCGGTTCTGGTCGGGCAGCAGGTTGACGGCCGGGTTCGCGAGCGACACGTCGACGACCTGCGCGACCGTCTTCTGGTACGGGAACTTGCGCGCGACGGCTTTCTGCACGTCACCGCGCGAGAACGTGTAGTGATCGGGGATGAACGGGAACGTCGACGCGCACGCAGCGAGCGAGAGCGTCACGCCGATGGCGCCGACGGTTGCGGCGAGAAAACGGCGCCGGCCGGGCGCGCAAGGTGCGGTCATGCTGAACACTCTCCTGGTTACGACGGCCGCGTCGCGGCCTCGAGGCGCGTGAGCCACGCGAGCGCGTCGTCGCGCGACGCGCCGCACATGTCCGCGGCCGGCTGCAACCCGGAACAGCACGCGGGCCGCTCGGGGCGGCCGAAGATCCGGCAGCGCTGGTCGTCGCCGAGCTGCACGCAGCGTACGCCGGCCGGCTTGCCGTCAGGCATGCCCGGAATCGGGCTGGAAATCGACGGCGCGATGCAGCACGCGCCGCAGCCCTCGCGGCACGCATGCGGCGGCGGGACGGCTGACGCCGGGCGGACAGGCAATTCGACGGACACTCTGCTCTCTCGAACGAACAACAAAAAACGGTGCGGCAACCGGACGCGGCGCCGGCAGCCCTACCCCGCATTGTGCCATCCCCGGCTGCGACGTTATTACACAATGCAGCCCAATCGCGCGTTTATATACTCGAAAGCATCTAAAAAGCGCGAGGTTGTCATGCGTTCCGGTTCTGCCGACACACTGTTCCGTCCCGATTTGCTCGCGAAGTACGGCGCGAACGGGCCGCGCTATACGTCGTATCCCACCGCGCTGCAGTTCCGCGACGATTTCGACCCGGCCGACTATGTGCGTGCGGCAAGCGACCCCGGTGCGTCGTCGAGCGACCTGTCGCTGTACTTCCACATTCCGTTCTGCAACACCGCGTGCTTCTACTGCGGCTGCAACAAGATCGCGACCAACAACCACCGCCGCGCCCGTCCGTATCTCGACCAGCTCAAGCGCGAGATGGCGCTGCAGGCGGCACTGTTCGACCCCGCGCGCCCGGTCACGCAGCTGCACTGGGGCGGCGGCACGCCCACCTTCCTGTCCGACGACGAAACGGCCGAGCTGATGGCGGCCACCCGCGAGCACTTCGCGCTCGCGCCGGATGCCGACGCCGAATTCTCGATCGAGATCGACCCGCGCACGGTCACGCCCGCGACGCTCGTGCACCTGCGCACGATCGGCTTCAACCGGCTGAGCCTCGGCGTGCAGGATTTCGATCCGGTCGTGCAGCAGGCGATCAATCGGATCCAGCCGCTCGCGATGACGGCCGACCTGCTCTCCGCCGCGCGCACGACGGGCTTTCATTCGGTCAGCGTCGACCTGATCTACGGGCTGCCGCACCAGACCGTCTCCGTGTTCGCGCGCACGCTGGAAACGATCATCGAACTCGCACCCGACCGGCTGTCGGTGTTCGGCTACGCGCACATGCCGCACCTGTTCAAGATGCAGCGACAGATCGACGATGCGACGCTGCCGCCGCCGCAAACGCGCATCGCGCTGCTCGGCCTCGCGATCGACATGCTGACGTCGGCCGGCTACGTGTACATCGGGATGGACCACTTCGCGCGGCCGTCCGACGAGCTCGTGCACGCGCAGTGCAACGGCACGCTGCAGCGCAATTTCCAGGGCTACAGCACGCGTGCGGATACCGATCTCGTCGGGTTCGGCGTGTCGTCGATCGGCAAGGTCGGCGACGTCTACGCGCAGAACGCGAAGGACCTGTCCGCCTACGGCGCCGCGCTCGACGCGGGCCGGCTGCCGATCGCGCGCGGCGTGCGGCTCACGCCCGACGACCGGCTGCGCCGCGACGTGATCACGCAACTGATGTGCAACCTCGACCTGCCGTTCTCGCATGTCGAGGCCGCGCACGGCATCCGCTTCGCCGATCATTTCGCGCGCGAACTCGACGCGCTGCGCCCGTTCGAGCGCGACGGGCTGCTGACGATCGCGGCCGACCGCCTGACGATCCACCCGGCGGGCCGGATGGTCGTGCGCAACGTCGCGATGGCATTCGACGCGTATCTCGGCCAGACGCAGCAGCAACGCTACTCGCGCACGGTCTGAGCCCGGCGGCCCTGGCCGGCCGCACGCGGGCGGCCGGTTTGATACAGTGTGGGGCTTACGCCCCGCCAGATTCCGCACGATGCGCACCACCAAAGCGACCCACGCGGTCGAACGCCTGAAGACCCGCTCCGGCAACCCGCAATTCGCGTCCGTCGCGATGGCGGGCGGCCTGTTTTATCTCGTCGACCGCTCCGGCGGCACCACCGAGAAGCGCTGCGAGCCGCTGCCGCTCGACGAGTTCGTCAAGTTCGTCGACGAATTCGGCCCAAAAAAGCCGCGCAAGGCGAGCAAGCTCGACCTCGCGTTCGAGGCGCAGATCAAGAAGAGCAAGGGGTAAAGGTCTGTTGCAGGCCGCCTGAAGGCTTCGCGGCCGCCCCGTTTGGTACAATCACGAAGTTTCTCTATCCCCGCTGATGGCCGACCAGGCTGCGTGACCACACCATGAATATCGAAAACGCGCGTTTCAACATGATCGAACAACAGATCCGGCCGTGGGACGTGCTGGATCTCGACGTCCTGGGCCTGCTGTCGATCGTCAAGCGTGAAAACTACGTTCCGGCCGAATACCGCGATCTCGCGTTCGCCGACCTCGAACTCCCGCTGCCCGGCGGCAACAGCAAGATGCTGTTCCCGCGCGTCGAAGCACGCGTGCTGCAGGAGCTGACGGTCAAGAAGCACGAGAACGTGCTCATCATCGGTGCCGGCTCGGGCTACCTGGCTGCGCTGTTCGCGCACCGCGCACAACACGTGACGGCCGTCGAAATCGATCCGACCAACGCGAAGTTCGCGGAAGACAACCTGCGCAACGACGGCGTGACCAACGCGGAAGTCGTCCTCGGCGACGGTTCGCGCGGCTGGGCCGGCAAGGCGCCGTATGACGTGATCTGCGTCGCGGGCGGCCTGCCCGTCGTGCCGCAGGAAATGCTCGAACAACTGAAGGTCGGCGGCCGCCTCGCGGCATTCGTCGGCGGCCGTCCGGTGATGAAGGCACAGATCATCACGCGCATCGACGACAAGCAGTACCGCGTCGCCGACGTGTTCGAAACGTACATCGACCACCTCGTCAACGCGATCGAGCCGTCGCGCTTCAAGTTCTGAGCGGCGGAGCCACCATGCAGATCCTGACGGCCGCGATGCTCGCGGAATGGCTCGGCGACAAGGCGCGCCCCGCCCCGGTCGTGCTCGACGTGCGCGAACCGTGGGAAATCGCGACCGCGCACATCGCCGGTAGCGTGTCGATCCCGATGCAGCAGATTCCCGCGCGCAGCGAAGAGCTCGACGACGAAGCGGAAATCGTCTGCGTGTGCCATCACGGGATGCGCAGCGCGCAGGTCGCGATGTTCCTCGAATCGCGCGGCTTCACGAAGCTGTACAACCTGCAAGGCGGGATCGACGCGTGGTCGCGCGACGTCGATCCGTCCGTACCGCGCTACTGATCCTGCCCGCGGCGCATCACGCGCCGCCTCGCCGATCGGCACACTGCCGCCGGCCGCACTGATCCCCCGAACGGGCACGCATCGCGTGCCCGTTTCTCTTTTCCGCTCCGGTTGATCACTTCAGCGTCGTCTCGATGACCGACAGCGGCACCGCGCTGCGTCCGTGACCTGCCCTGCCCTGCCCGCGTGGCGCGAAGTCACGGTGCACGGCAGTTCCCGCACCGCGTTCAAGCGCAAGCACCGGAACGGGGAACCCCGACCGTGCACCATTTGCGCCCGTGACCCTGCACCGCGACGGACCGCGCATGCTGCACGACGCGTCATGCGCACCGTCCCGACGCCCCGCACCGCCCCGCGCAGGCACGCCGGACGTGCATCCGCACGACTGGCACATGCCTTGCGTTACCCGTTGGCCGACGCCTTCAAGGCGCACGCATATCCAACACGTCAAGGGGAACCCGATGAAACGTCGCAGTCTGTTGAAGTTCGGTTCGATGGCCGGCGCACTCGCGCTCGCGGGCAAGAGCCCGTTCGCACACGCGGCCGACGCGGGCACCGGCCCGATCAAGGTCGGCATCCTGCACTCGCTGTCGGGCACGATGGCGATCTCGGAGACGTCGCTGAAGGACACCGCGCTGATGACGATCGCCGACATCAACAAGAGCGGCGGCGTGATGGGCCGCAAGCTCGAACCCGTGGTGGTCGATCCCGCGTCGAACTGGCCGCTGTTCGCGGAGAAGGCGCGCCAGCTGCTCACGCAGGACAAGGTCGCCTGCGTGTTCGGCTGCTGGACGTCGGTGTCGCGCAAATCGGTGCTGCCGGTGTTCGAGGAACTGAACGGGCTGCTCTACTACCCGGTGCAGTACGAAGGCGAGGAAATGTCGCGCAACGTGTTCTACACGGGCGCGGCGCCGAACCAGCAGGCGATCCCGGCCGTCGAGTACCTGATGAGCGCGGAAGGCGGCGGCGCGAAGCGCTTCTTCCTGCTCGGCACCGACTACGTGTATCCGCGCACGACCAACAAGATCCTGCGCGCGTTCCTGAAATCGAAGGGCGTGAAGGATGCCGACATTCAGGAGGTCTACACGCCGTTCGGCCACAGCGACTATCAGACCATCGTCGCGAACATCAAGAATTTCTCGCAAGGCGGCAAGACGACCGTGATCTCGACGATCAACGGCGACTCGAACGTGCCGTTCTACAAGGAGCTCGGCAACCAGGGGATCAAGGCGACCGACGTGCCGGTCGTTGCGTTCTCGGTCGGCGAGGAAGAGCTGCGCGGGATCGACACGAAGCCGCTCGTCGGCCACCTCGCCGCGTGGAATTACTTCATGTCGGTGAAGAACCCGACCAACACGAAGTTCAAGGACCAGTTCGCCGCGTGGGTGAAGGCGAACAACCTGCCGGGCGGCGCGAAGCGCGTGACCAACGACCCGATGGAGGCGACCTACGTCGGCATCCACATGTGGAAACAGGCCGTCGAGAAGGCGAAGAGCACCGACGTCGACAAGGTGCGCGTCGCGATGATCGGCCAGACCGTCGCCGCGCCGTCCGGCTTCACGCTCGCGATGGACGGCAACCATCACCTGCACAAGCCGGTGATGATCGGCGAGATCCGCGGCGACGGGCAGTTCAACGTCGTGTGGAAGACCAAGACCGCGGTGCGCGCGCAACCGTGGAGCCCGTTCATCGCGGGCAACCAGGGCAAGCCGGACATCGTCACGTCGATCCCGGCCTTCCTGCGCCGGCAGCGCGCGGCACTGGCCTGATGCTGGGTGAGCGGTGCGTCGCGCTTCACGCGTGACGTGCCGCTCGCACGCCGATGCCGATGTCGATGCGCCGGCCGCGCTTGCCGTGATGAACCGCACGCGAGCGCGCATCGCCGCGCGCATCCGCTTCTCCACGCCTGACAGGATTTCCCGATGCCACCACGCTTTCGCCGAGCCGCCGTCGC
>NZ_JAAGPG010000008.1:0-59487 GCF_017104665.1 Burkholderia sp. Se-20378
GCCCGCCTCGTCGCAAGGCCGCGGCCACGCGCGCCGCCACACCACGCTGCTGCACCGGATGCCGCGCGCGCTCGTCAGTCTGGCGTTGCGTGCCGTGCCACTGCTCGTGTTCGTCGGTGTCGCGAGCCTGACGATGTCGGTGATCGGCGATACGGGCACCCCGATCGAATCCGCGCTCGAAGCGCTGATCGACATCTACGTGATCTGCCGGCTCGTCACGATCGTCAGCCGGCTGTTCTTCCAGCCCGATGCGCGGCAATTGCGGTTACTGCATATCAGCGACGCATGGGCCGACTTCGCGCAACGCTCGATCGCGCGGATCGTGATCGTGATCGGCGCCTGCACGGCCGCGGTCGAGATCGCCGCGAACTTCGGTCTCAGCGACGCCGGTCACGTCGCGCTGCTGAAAGCCGTCGCGCTCGTCGGGCACCTGATGGTCTCGGCGCTGATCCTGCAGTGCCGCCTGCCGGTCGCCGCGCGGATCCGCTCGGCCGGCGAGGATCGTCCGTCGGTCACGATGATCGCCAACGCGCTCGCGGACGCATGGGCGCCCGTCTCGGTATTCATCGTGATGGCGCTGTGGTTCGTGTGGGCGCTCGACGTCCACAACGGCTACCGCGTGCTGATCACGCTCGGCGGCCGCTCGATCGCCGTGATGATCGGCATGCGGATGGCGTCGATCGTCGTGTTCGGCGCGCTCGCGCGGCTGTTCCAGGGCCGCGACGAAGACCGCACGCTCGTCCATGTGCACGCGTACCGCTACTACCCGCTGCTGCGCCAGATCGTGTCGGGCGCGATCGGCATCGTGACACTCGTGCTGTTGCTGCAGATCTGGGGCGTGCCGATCTTCCGCGCGTTCGAAACCGGCACGATCGGCCACCGGCTCGCGTCGGCGCTGGTGACGATCGCCATCGCGGCCATCGTCGCGCTCATCGTGTGGGAAGCCGCGAACATCGCGATCGAGCGCCGGCTGCAACGATGGACGCGTGAAGGCAATCTCATGCGCGCGGCGCGGCTGCGTACGCTGCTGCCGATGCTGCGCTCGCTGCTGTTCGTGATGATCGCGCTCGTCGTCGTGCTGACGGGCCTCAGCCAGCTCGGCGTGAACGTCGGCCCGCTGCTTGCCGGCGCCAGCATCTTCGGCGTCGCGCTCGGCTTCGGCTCGCAGAAGCTCGTGCAGGACTTCATCACCGGGATCTTCCTGCTGATGGAAAACGCGATGCAGGTGGGCGACTGGGTCACGCTCGCCGGCGTGTCGGGCACGGTCGAGTACCTGTCGATCCGCACCGTGCGGTTGCGCGCCGGCGACGGGTCGCTGTACACGATCCCGTTCAGCTCGGTGACGACCGTCAACAATACGAATCGCGGGCTCGGCAACGCGTCCGTCAAGATCAGCATTGCCTACGGCGAGGATATCGATCGCGCGATCGCGACGCTGAAGGAGATCGGCGCCGCGTTGCGCGACGATCCGAAGTACCACGACGGCATCCTGTCGGACTTCAGCTACTGGGGTATCGACCAGGTCGATGGCGCGACGCTCGCGCTGGCCGGACAGATGCAATGCACGGACTCGACGCGCTGGAGCGTGCAGCGCGAATTCAACCGGCGGATCGCGGAGACGTTCCGCGAACGCGGCATCCGGATCGCCAATCCGCAGCGCAGCGTCGTTGCGTACGCGGACGGATCGCGGCCTGTGGTCGATGACGAAAACGGCAGCAACGGCGACAACGGCGACAACGGCGACAACGGCCATGCTGCCGAAACTTCGGCCCGGCCGCCGTCGCCCTCGGAACCGGGGCGCAAGCCGAGTTGACCGGCCGGGACTGACAACGCGCCGCGTTTAACGCGCGGCCGGCTTGGTCACGCGCCGAGCGCTTTTCGCGGCGGGTGTAGACGCCCCCGTCCCCCGCTTCGAATCGGCGTCCGGATCGACCGCCAACACGTTGCGCTGCGCGTGCCATTGCTGGAGCAGCACGCGCGTCTGTTCGGCGATCGTGTCGATCAGCAGGGTCGCGCGCTCGCCTTCGAACGCCTCCCATTCGAGCAACTGCAGCGCCGAACGCTGCGCGATGTGGAACACCGTGAGCTGCCCGAACAGGCTCAGTGCACGCAAGCGCGTGACGGGATCGTTGGCCGGCCGCCCCGAGATGCGGCCGATCAACTCGGCGCTCACGTCGTTGAGCGGCTTGCGCATGCGCTTCATCAGGATTTCGCTCGCGCTCGCCGGCTCCTGGCCGCCTTGCTCGCGCGCGAAGAACATCCGCTGGTTCATCGTCTTCGGCGCCGTGAACATCCGGTCCGACAGCGCGCGCAGCAGCCCGACGAACGCGTCGATCAGCACGTCGACGTCCGCGTCCGCGTCGAGCATCGCCCACGCATGGCCGACTGCCGGCGCAAACACTTCCCAGCCGTGTTCCGCGATCGTCTCCACGCACGCGCGGTACACACCTTCCTTGTTCTCGAAGTAGTACTGGAGCGCCGGCGCGTTCACGCCGGCCATCGCGGCGATCTCGCGGGTCGATGCCCCCGCGAACCCGCGCTCGCCGAACAGTTCGATCGCCGCCTCGATGATCCGCTGGCGCGTTTCGTCGCCACGGGCGTAGCCGCCCGCCGACGTACGGCGCAGCTTCTTCGCTTCGTTCATGCCTTCCTCGTCATTCGATCGACCGACATTCTACTTGACACAATTTTATCAACTGGAATAATTCTTCCACTTGGAATAAATTGGACGCCAGCATGTCGACGCTGCAAGACTCGCCACAGAAAGCAAATCGTCAGGAAAACGGAACAACGCCGCGAAACGGCAACGGCACGAAGCGGCGCGTCCTGCTCGTCGTCGCCGTGCTTGCGGCCATCGGCGGCGCCATCTGGCTCGGCCGATGGTGGACGGTCGGCCGCTTCATCGAAAGCACCAACGACGCGTACCTGCAGGCGGACAGCATGACCGCCGCGCCGAAGGTCGCCGGCTACGTGACCGACGTATATGTGCGCGACAACCAGGCCGTAAAGGCCGGCGATCCGCTGGTGCGGCTCGACGTCCGCCAGTACCAGGTCGCGCTTGCGCAATCGCTCGCGACCGTCGACGCGCGCCGCGCGGATATCGCACGCGCCGAGGCCGACATCAGCCAGCAGCATGCGAATCTCGAACAGGCCGACGCGCAGGCGAAGGTGTCGCGCATCAATGCGCAGCACGCCAGCGACGAATACACGCGCTATGCGCCGCTCGCCGCGACCGGCGCGGAAACGCACGAACGCGTAGCCGACCTGAAGAGCACGCGCGACCAGGCGGCCGCGACGCTCGCCGCGAACAATGCGTCGATCGCTGCCGCGCGCACGCAGATCGCGTCGTTCACCGCGCAGCTCCAGCAGGCGCGCGCGCAGCTCGAAGCCGCGCAGGCCAGCGCCGCGCAGGCACAACTCGATCTCGACAACACGATCGTGCGCAGTACCCTCGCCGGCCGCGTCGGCGACCGCACGGTGCGCGTCGGGCAATACGTGCAGCCCGGCACGCGCCTGCTGACCGTCGTACCCGTCGACTCGATCTACCTCGTCGCGAACTTCAAGGAAACGCAGATCGGCAACATGCGCATCGGCCAGCCCGTCGAACTGCACGTCGACGCACTGCCGGACGGCGCGCTGTCCGGCGTCGTCGACAGCTTCGCCCCCGGCACGGGCGCGCAGTTCGCGCTGCTGCCACCCGAGAATGCGACCGGCAACTTCACGAAGATCGTCCAGCGCGTGCCGGTGCGCATCCGACTCGCCGCGAATGCCCGCGCGCAGCGCATGCTGCTGCCGGGGCTGTCGGTGACGGTCGACGTCGATACGCGCTCGACCCGCGACGAGACGCATCATGGCTGAACCGTCCGCCACGATGCCCATGCCGCCGCACGAAGGCCGTGCGAGCGTGACCGACTGGATCGCCGTCGCGGCCGGTGCGCTCGGCGCGCTGATGGCGACGCTCGACATCTCGATCACGAACTCCGCGCTGCCGCAGATCCAGGGCGAAATCGGCGCGACCGGCACCGAAGGCACGTGGATTTCGACCGGCTACCTGATGTCGGAGATCGTGATGATCCCGCTCGCCGCCTGGCTCACGCGCGTGTTCGGGCTGCGCAATTTCCTGCTGACGAACTCCGCGCTGTTCATCGCGTTCTCGATGATGTGCGGCTGGTCGCATTCGCTGCCGATGATGATCGCCGGCCGGATCGGCCAGGGCTTCACCGGCGGTGCGCTGATCCCGACCGCGCAGACCATCATCCGCACGCGGCTGCCGCTGTCGCAGTTGCCGGTCGGCATGACGCTGTTCGGCCTGATCGTGCTGCTCGGGCCATTGTTCGGCCCTGTGCTCGGCGGCTGGCTCGCGGAAAACGTGAGCTGGAGCTGGTGCTTTTTCCTGAACCTGCCGGTGTGCCTGCTGTTGATGGCGCTGCTGGTGTTCGGGCTGCCGTCGGATCGCCCGCAATGGCATTCGTTCTTCAACGCGGACTGGCTCGGGATCCTCGGCCTCGCGATCGGGCTGAGCTCGCTCACCGTCGTGCTCGAGGAAGGTCAGCGCGAACGCTGGTTCGAATCGCAGATGATCGTCACGCTGAGCCTCGTGTCGCTCGCCGGGATGATCCTGATCGCGTTGTCGCAGATCTTTGCGAAGCGGCCGATCATGCGGCTGTCGCTGATGCGCAACCCGCGCTACGCGAGCGTGATCGTGATCGTGTCCGCGGTCGGCGCCGGGCTGTACGGCGTGTCCTACCTGCTGCCGCAGTTCCTCGCGATCGTCGCCGGCTACAACGCGGAACAGGCGGGCGCGATCATGCTGCTGTCGGGGCTGCCGGCCTTTCTCGTGATGCCGATCCTGCCGCGCCTGCTCGGCAAGGTCGATTTCCGCATCCTCGTGATTTCGGGGCTGCTGCTGTTCTGCCTGAGCTGCATGCTCGACATCAGCCTGACCGCGCAGAGCGTCGGCCACGACTTCGTCTGGTCGCAACTGATCCGCGGCGTCGCGCAGATGCTCGCGATGATGCCGCTCAACCAGGCCTCGATGGCGGCCGTCGCGCGCGAAGACTCGGGTGATGCGGCCGGGCTCTACAACATGGCGCGCAATCTCGGCGGCTCGATCGGGCTTGCGATCATCGGCACCGTGATCGACCGGCGCACGACCTTCCATACGGCCGCGCTCCGCGAATCGGTGACCGCGAACTCGCTGATCGGGCAGGACCGGCTGTCGGCCTACGCGGCCAACTGGTTCGCGCACACCGGCGACCTCGCGTATTCGAACATGCGCGCACTCGGACAGCTGGCGCAGCAGATCCAGATCCAGGCGGTCGTGATGACCTATTCCGAAACCTTTTATCTGCTGGGCCTCGCGCTGCTTGCCTGCGTGCCGCTCGCGCTGCTGCTGAGAACGCCGCGCGGGCCGCAGCCGATGTCGTCCGGCCACTGAACCGTCTTACGCGATGAGACCCGTCTCCCTGCCCGGCCGCCCTGTGCGCACGCTGTGCGCGGCCGCTGGCCTGCTCGCCGGCTGCACGGTCGGCCCCGACTGCCGCGGCGCACCCGCCGCACCGGATGCGCCGACCTTCGTGCGCGCGCCGGCCTCCGGTGTCGACACCACTGCGCCCGCGCCGAGCGCATGGTGGCATGCGCTCAACGATCGCCAGCTCGACGACCTGATCACCGCCGCGCTCGTGTACAACCCCGATCTGCACGCCGCGCAGGCACGCTTGCGCGCATCGCGCGCGCAACTCTCGCAACAGCGCGCCGCGCAGTTGCCGAAATCGTCGGCCACCGTTGCCGCCATCCGCATGCGCGAGCCCGACGTCAGCGCGCTCGGGTCGCTGCTGCCGTCGAACGGCTCGAGCCAATCGGGCGGCACATCGCCGTCGCTGGGGGGCTCGGGCCCGCTGCAGCTCTATTCGGCAGGCTTCGACGCAACCTGGGAAATCGACCTGTTCGGCGGCACGCGCCGCGCGGTCGAAGCTGCGTCCGCACAAGCGGAAGCGGTCGACGCCGATCTCGCCGATACGCAGGTGTCGATCGCGGCCGAAGTCGCGAACGCGTATGTCGACCTGCGCGACCAGCAGCAGCGGCTTGCGCTGTCTCAACGCACCGCCGAGCAGCAGCAGACGATGCTGGAACTCACGCAGCAGCGCCGCGCGCGCGGCGTCGCCGCAGACGTCGACATCGAGCGCCTGACGACACAGGTCGAAACCACGCGTGCGTCTCTGATCCCGCTCGACGCGCAGGTGACGGAATCGCTCGACCGGCTCGCAATCCTGACGGGCCGCGCGCCCGGTACGCTCGACGCAACGCTGTCGACACCGGACGCACCGCTGCCGACGCTGCCCGGTAGCGTCGCAATCGGCGATCCGGCCACGCTGCTGAAACAGCGCCCGGACATTCGTGCGGCCGAGCGCCGGCTCGCATCGAGCAATGCGCAGATCGGCGAGCATGTCGCCGACTACTTCCCGAAGGTGACGCTGCTCGGCGATCTCGGCTTCAGCGCGACCGACCCGGGCCACCTGTTCCGCAAGCAGAACTTCACCTGGGTCGGCGCGCCGTATCTGCAATGGAACATTCTCGACTTCGGACGCACGCGCGGCGCGGTGCGAGCGGCCGAAGCATCGCGCGACGAAGCGGAAGCGAACTATCAGAAAGCGGTGCTCGGCGCCCTGCAGGACGCCAACACGGCATTGCAGCGCTACGGGCACCAGCGTGAGCACGTCGTTGCGCTCACCAAGGTGCAGACGTCGGCCGTGCATTCCCGATCGCTGATGGACGAGCGCTATCGTGCGGGTGTCGCGTCGATGATCGACCTGCTCGATACGCAACGCGAAGCGCTGTCCGCGCAGCAGAACGTGATCGCCGGGCAGGCCGAACTGATCAAGGACTACGTGTCGCTGCAGAAGAACCTCGGGCTCGGGTGGCAAGCCGGCGCGAGTTGACGGCAGGTTGATCGGTGCCGCGCGTTCGGGTTCGTCGAGGCTGCTGCGGCACCGATGCTTGAAAGGCGGATCGCAACACCCGCGCAAGGCATCGCATGTTCAATCGTCCGCGCTCGACGCGCGCGGATCGCTTCACGGCATGCGACGCAACAACTCATTGCGCGCGCAACAATATTCACCGCCCACGCCGATAACCACCGCGCTCACGCTGCATCGACGCCGCCGCTATCGGAAACATATCGAATATCAATTAGCCAATCATCTGACGATCTCTTCTAATTCAGTCGGCTTCCCCACCACCGATCGGATTCAAGGAGTTCCATCGTCATGTCCTCATCCTCCCATCGCGTGCTGAGACACGCAGTCGCCGCGATCTGCGTTGCACTTTCCGCGTCCCCCCATGCAGCCGAACTCACTCGCGACACGGGCGCCCCCGTCGGCGACAACGAGAATTCGCAGACGGCCGGCCCTGCCGGCCCCGTGCTCCTGCAAGACTCGGCACTCATCGAAAAACTGCAGCGCTTCGATCGCGAACGCATTCCGGAACGCGTCGTGCATGCACGCGGCACCGGCGCATTCGGCGAGTTCGTGCCGTCCGCCGACATCTCGAACCTGACGAAAGCGAAGGTCTTCACACCCGGCACGCGCACACCCGTGTTCGTACGCTTCTCCACCGTGATGGGCTATCGCGGCTCGCCTGAGCAGGCACGCGATCCGCGCGGCTTCGCGGTGAAGTTCTATACGCAACAGGGAAACTGGGACATGGTCGGCATCAACTGGCCCGTGTTCTTCATTCGCGACGGCATCAAGTTCCCCGACTTCGTTCACGCGAACAAGCCGAGCGCCGTGACCGGCGTGCAGGATCCGAATCTCGCATTCGACTTCTTCGCGAATACGCCCGAAGCGACGAACATGCTGACGATGCTGTACACGAATGCGGGCATGCCCGATTCGTATCGTCACATGGACGGCTTTGCGGTGCATGCGTTCAAGTTCGTCAATGCGCGCGGCGACGTGCACTACGTGAAGTTCCACTGGAAAAGCCAGCAAGGCGTGCACGGCCTGCGTCCGCAAGACATCGACGCATCGATCGGGCGCGACTGGAACATGATGACGAACGACCTGTATGGCGCGCTGAAGCAAGGCGACTTCCCGAAGTGGGACCTGTACGTGCAGGTGCTCACGCCGCAGGACCTGAACCGGTTCGACTTCGATGCGCTGGACGACACGAAGGTGTGGACCGGCGTCCCCGAGCGCAAGATCGGCACGATGACGCTGAACCGCGTACCCGACAACTACTTCCAGTCGACCGAGGAATCGGCGTTCGCGCCATCGCGGCTCGTGCCCGGCATCGAGCCGTCCGAAGACCGGATGCTGCAGGATCGCCTGTTCGCATACGCCGACACGCAGATGTACCGGCTCGGCGCGAACTACATGGACCTGCCGATCAACCGGCCCGTCGTGCCGGTGGTCAACAACAACCAGGACGGCAAGATGAACGCCGGCGACCGCAAGGGCGAGGTGAACTACGAACCGTCGACGCTGCATGAACTCGCGCCGAATCCGCAGTACAAGTCCGTGCGCATGGCGCTCGGCGGAACGACGCAGCAGGAAGCGATCCACAAGAAGCTGCGATTCCGTCAGGCGGGCGAGTACTACCGCGGCCTGTCGCAGCAGGACAGGGACGACCTGATCACCGCGCTGTCCGGCGATCTCGGCAAGGTGACGAACGCGCACAACCAGTACGCGATGCTGTCGTACTTCTACAAGGCCGATCCCGACTACGGCACGCGTCTCGCGCAGGCCATTCACGCTGACGTCGGTCAAGTGCAAGCGCTCGCGGCAAAGCTGAGCGAGAACTGATCCCGCGACTCCGGTCACGGTCGACGTGCGGGGTTGCGCCGCGCACGTCGACCTGATTCACCCATCAGGACATCCCCATGCAATCCAAACGCCTGACGCGCGCGATCCGCTCGACCGCAACAGCCGTGGCGCTGGCCGCGCTCGCCGGTTGCGCGCACCTTCCCGACCAGCCTGCGTATGCGCGGGCCGACCCTGCCGCGCTGCGCCGCTACGACGGCGACTGGTTCGATGCCGCCCGCGTCGGACGCGTCGACATCCTGCGTGCATTGCACGACGCCGGCTTTCCCGTCGATGCCACCGACAGCCGCGGCTTTACGGCCGTGATACTCGCATCCTACGACGGCCAGCCAGCCGCGCTCGACTACCTGCTGTCGGCCGGCGCAAACGCATGTGCCGGCGACCGTCACGGCAACACGGCGCTGATGGGCGCCCTCTTCAAGAACGAACCCGACATCGCGCGGCGCCTGATCGACACGCAATGCCCGATCGACCAGACGAACGGCGCCGGGGAAACCGCGCTGGGTTTCGCCACGCTGTTCAATCGCTTCGAGCTGATCCCGCTCCTCGTCGCACATGGTGCGAATCCGAATCATGTCGATCGGCGCGGACAGTCACTGCTCCAGCTCGCGCAGTCGCACGACAACACGGAAGCCGTGGACGCGCTGCGGCATGCAGGTGCGGCGCAGTAGCTGCCGCGATCGAACCGTCTGAACAATGCCTGCGCACCGTGCTATCGTGCCCGTGGTTTCATCGCACGGAGACAGGAAAATGCTGAATCGCTTCGCCATTGTTCTTGTTGCCGCCGGCGCGGCAACCAGTCTCGCGGCAACAGCTGCAAGCCCCCAGCCGGACAACGTCAATTCGTATCGGCAGTTGCGCACGCGGCTGTTTGCCGGCGTGACGGTGACTGCAATCTTTTCACCCAACCAGTGCCAGAACGCGCAGCCGGCTCAAGCGAAGGCAACGGCGCCCACCGTATCGGGCGGCTTCGCGATACGCGACTTCATGGAAGTCGGTGGCAATACGCTCGCATTCGCCAACCAGCACCTTACCGTCCAGCCCAGCGGAACGCCGGTGCTGGAGCTGATCCAGTACCGCGTCATGCAGGATGAAAGCGCGACGGTGACGGTCCGCTCGCTTTCGCCAACCACGTATCAGCCGGTCGCGCCGGCCCAGGTCTTCCAGTGCACGCTCGGCGACGGCCTCCGCTTCACCTATGCATGGCGCGAGCGTGACTGACGGAGGAGATCCGTAGAGAACGCGAAAATCTTCGATTGAAAAGCAGGAGTACTACGAAACGAGCCGATGCACGGGACAAGAAAACTGTCTCGTGCGCCGCCAGTGAACACTCGAGGAATCAGAAAAACTCGTCGAGCAGCCGGTAGAACGCGATCCGGCCCGGATCGGGCTGCTCGATTCCATACCGGGCAAAAAATGGCGCGACCCATTCGCTGCCGAGATCCGCTTCGATATCGCGCGTTGCCAGCGCCAGATCCTGATAGCGATCGGCAACACCGAGGCGCCCGCAGTCGATGAAACCCGAGAAACGACCGTCTTCGACCATGAAGTTGGGCAGGCACGCGTCACCGTGCGTAACGACCCTGTCCTCGATCAACGGCCTGCTCGCCTGAAGCCTCGCGAATAGTTCATCGAGCGGCACACCGGTATTCGCATCATCGAGGTTGCCCTCGTCAACGAGCCCCTCGCTCATCCGCGCACGGGCCCGCTCGATACGTGACGCAGCACCATGATCGAACGGGCAAGTTGCCGGATCGAGCCGATGCAGCGCACGCAGCGCATCTGCAATGATCGCCACCTTCGCCGCCGGCCCGAGTCGCGCGACTTCGAGATTCTCGCCACGCACGGCACTCAGCAGCATCCACTCGCGCCCCGCCGCCGATGCCACGTCGAGCACCTGCGCGCCCGGCAAACCCGTCGTCGACAGCCAGTGCAGTCGCGCCACCTCGTCGCCCAGTTCACTCAGCGGTCCCGCGGGTTCCGTCTTGACGAACCGACGCGATCCGTCGCGCGCATCGAGCCGGAACACCGCGGCATCCGATTGCCCTTCCGTCTGTTGCGTCCATCGGCAATCGGCCAGCGCGGCCTTCCAGGTCGCGGGTACTTCGATGCAAAGCTTGTCGTTGTCGATCACGTCAGGTTCGATCCTCGTTGACTGGGCCGGTATGCGGAACGTCGGACATCTCGCGACTGCATGCGCCGCTTCGTGCGGCGCGCGGCCTCGACTTTCTCTGCCGCGCCCCCCGGGATTCGAGTCAGGCCTCGAACACGATCGGCCAGTTGCACCCATTACGCATCAAACCAGAAACGATCGGCAAATCGAATTCCGCATTACTTTCTTTGGCGGCCTCGAATATTACAAAACACTGCCAATATTTTCAAAAACATTGCACATATTCGCTTTAATTTAGTTTCATATAATCAAAAAAAGTTTGACACCTCGCTTTCATTCTTGATACCGTCCGATGCAAGCAATCTGACGAATTGCTCACCACGCAATCGCTTCCGCTCCACGTTTTTTCGCTTCCGCCGCACCGCAGTGCTCGCCGCCGGCTGTATCGTTCGCGCGCCGGCGCATGCAACATCCCGATGCATCTCATTGGACAACTGCCATCCGGCAGCGGGCCGAAGGATCGAATCAAATGAGCAGGACAACGAAACTGTTGCTCTAGCAATCCCGCCCGCGCCCTGTCCGGCGCGGTTGCGTCGTATCGCGACGCAGCCTTCCCGTTACCGCGTTTTCCGTATTTCGCCTCCGGAGAAAAGACACCTTTCCGGATCGGGCGAAAGGCCCTGTCGCGTCCGTGCCATCCGCACGCGTGCGACAGAAATCGGCGGTGCATGACCCGCACCGCTGTCGACCGTTGTTGTTCGTGCTGTTCGATGTTCAACCGGAGGGGTAATTCAAATGAATCAGGTTGCAGACAAGAATCAAAAGCACAATCGCTTCGTCAAGCTCGCCTTCGCCGCCGCAGCCGTCGCGTCGTTCGGCATGGCGACCGCCCACGCCGCGCCTGCGGCCGGCTGGACGGAAACGCACACCAAGGGTTTCCTGCCGCTCGTGCAGCAGAGCGAAGCCGGTACCGCCGGCGCGCCTGCCGCGAGCACGGCTGCCGCTACGGCGGCAGCCGTCGAGATGGCGCCGGGCGAGTCGGTGGACATCGTGCTCGGCCTGAACCTGCGCAACGAGGCGCAACTCGACCAGTATCTGCACGACCTGCATACGCCTGGTTCGCCGCACTACCGGCAGTTCCTCACGCCGGCGCAGTTCGCGGCGCAATATGCGCCGACCGACCAGCAGGTCGCCTCGGTCGTCGCGCACCTCCGCAAGGCAGGCTTCGTGAACATCGTGGTCGCGCCGAACCGCCTGCTGGTTTCCGCGTCCGGTACCGCAGCCACCATCAAGTCCGCGTTCCGCACGACGCTCAAGCGCTTCACGCGCAACGGCCGCAGCGTCTATGCGAATACCGACGCCGCGCAAGTGCCGAACGCGATCGGTGGCGTCGTGGGTTCGGTGCTGGGCCTGCAGAACGTCGAGCTGATGCACACGGGCGCGGGCAGCCAGCCGCAAGGCAACACCAGCAACCTGACGATTCCGGCCGGCGCATCGGCGGTGCCGCACAACCCGACCGAATTCTCGTCGATCTACGGCGGCAACGGCACGCCGACAGCGTCGCAGACCACCGTCGGCATCATCTCCGAAGGCGACCTGTCGCAGACGGTGAGCGACCTCAATACGTTCGCCGCAAACAACAGCCTCGGCACGATCAGCAGCAGCGTCGTGAAGACGGGCCCGTCCGGCAGCTCGTACACCGACACCGACGGCACCGTCGAATGGAACCTCGACAGCCAGTCGATCGTCGGTGCGGCCGGCGGCAGCGTGAAGCAGGTGGTGTTCTACGTCGCACCGTCGATGACGCTCACGGCGATCACCGCCGCGTACAACAAGGCCGTGACCGACAACGTCGCGAAGGTGATCAACGTGTCGCTCGGCGTGTGCGAATCGTCCGCGAACAGCACCGGCTCGCAGGCAACCGACGACACGATCTTCAAGCAGGCGGTCGCGCAAGGGCAGACCTTCTCGGTATCCGCCGGCGACCACGGCGCGTACGAATGTGCGAGCGGCACGCCGTCGCGCTCGACCTACACGGTGAGTGAACCTGCAACGTCGCCGTACGTGATCGCGGTGGGCGGCACGACGCTGTTCACGAATACGTCGACCAACGCGTACAACAGCGAGATCGTCTGGAACGATCCGAGCTGGCAACCGGGCACCGTGTGGTCCACGGGCGGCGGGTACAGCAAGTACGAAGCCGCGCCGTCGTGGCAATCGTCGAGCCTCACGGGATCGACCAAGCGCGCACTGCCTGACGTCGGCTTCGACGCGGACCTGCGCACCGGCGCGATTCTCGTCGTGAACGGCCAGACGTCCGACACGCTGTGGGGCTCGGGCTATCTCAACAACGAAGGCGGCACGAGCCTCGCCGCACCGATCTTCACGGGGATCTGGGCGCGCCTGCAGTCCGCGAACAACAATGCGCTCGGGTTCCCCGCGTCGAGCATCTACAAGTACTTCCCGAGCAACACAGCGCTGCTGCACGACGTCACGTCCGGCAACAACGGAAGCGGCACCTACGGCTACAAGGCGAAGGCCGGATGGGACGCGACGACAGGCTTCGGCAGCGTGAACATCTCGAAGCTGAACACGTTCATCCAGAGCACATCGGATTTCGCACGCTGATGGATCGATGACCGCCCCGGTTCCGCGTGCGCACCGCAGCGCATGCATGGAACCGGATGTGATCGTTTGAACAACCCGCGACGGCCGCACGGCCTTCGCGGGTTTTTTGCGTGCCGCTCACTCTCGTGGAACCGCATCGGGCGTAACGATGCCCTCGCCGACCTTGCAATCGTTGCGCAAGCAACTTTCATGTTCATTACCCGGGCAGTGCTGACCCGCTTACGGACTGCAAGGTACACACACTGTTACACAAGACCCAGACAACTTCCGCACGTGTCGCGCGTTTAACTGGATATATCGATTCGTCGCGGGACAATCACCATGCGAACACGACCTTGCCGCCTGCCCCGACTGATGCCTCCAGAGCAGGTGCAAACGGTCGCGGCACAGTGCTCAAGCCGATCGCGTGGCCCGCGTGCCTGCCAACGCCGACACAACACCGAACGAACAACATGAACAACACACGTGCACACCGCCCCGTCAGAACGCTGATCGCGTCGTCCCTCATCGTGTCGCTGCTCGGCCTCTCGGCCTGCAACAAGAACGGCGACAGCAGCACTGCGGCGCCGACCAGCGACGCGAGCGCGGCCGCGGCGGCCCAGCCCGCGTCGACGCCCGTCGCCTACACACCGCCGACTGCCGACCAGCTCTACCAGATGGTCGCGCCGATCGCACTGTTCCCCGACAAGCTCGTCGCGCTGGTGCTTGCGGGTGCAACCTACCCGGACCAGGTCACGGCCGCCAACAACTGGGTCATGCAGAATCCGTCGTTGAAGGGGCAGGCACTCGCAACCGCGGCCGATACGCAGCCGTGGGACCCGTCCGTCAAGGCATTGACCGCGTTCCCCGCGGTGCTGTCGCAAATGGCGTCGAACCCGGCCTGGACCACGTCGCTCGGCCAGGCTTACTACAACGACCCCACCGACGTGATGAACGCGATCCAGGTGATGCGCCAGCGCGCGCAGACGTCCGGCCATCTCCGTTCGGGCGGCCAGATGCGGGTCACACAAGTCGCGCAGGCCGCACCGACCGGTTACACGCCGGCCACCGATGCGCCCGTGGTCTACGCCGGGCCGGCGATCGTGCCGCCGCCCGCGCAGGCCATCGAGATCGAATCCGCACAGCCCGACGTCGTCTATGTCCCGTCTTACAACCCGACGGTCGTCTACGGCGAGCCGGTTTCGTCCTACCCCGGTTACGAGTATCGGCCGCCTTCATACAGCACGGGTGAAGTCGTTGCCGCCGGCGTGATCACGTTCGGCGTCGGCATCGCCGTCGGCGCCGCGATCTTCGGGCACCACGACTGGGGCTGGCATGCATGGGGCATGAACTGGGGCGCGCCGCGGCCGGAAGGCCCCGGCTGGCACGGCGGCTGGCAGCGCCCGGCCGTGGTGTACAACCACACCACGTACGTGTCGAAATCGACCACCGTGATCAACAACATCACCAACATCCGCAACACGCGGATCACGAACAACTACGGCGGCAACGTCACCAACAACACGACGATCGAACGCAACACGATGCAGCCGGGCGCGGAGCCGATGCGCGGACAGGCGATGGAGCAACGCCCGGGCGCCGTGCCGATGACGATGCCGCACTTCGGCGCGAACGATACGCGCTCCGGCGCGCGGCCGTCGCCCGACGCATTCGCGCAGAATCGCGCGAACGAACCGCATGCAGAAGCACCCGCGCAACATGCGCCCGGTGCGATGCACGACGAGCGGCAGCAGGCAATGCAGCAGGAGCACGTCGCGCAGGAAAATCGTGCAGCCTCGCAGCAGCAGCAATTGCAGCAACAACAGCGCAACGAGGCTCAGCAGCAACGCGAGGCGACGCAACAGCACAACGCGGCACAGCAGCAGCAACGCGCGGAAATGCAGCAACACAACGCGGCGGAGCAACAGCAGCGCGAGGAGATGCAGCAACGCAATGCGGAGCAGCAACGGCAGCGTGAAGCAATGCAGCAACGCAACGAAGCGCAGCAGCAAGTGCACAAGGAAACGCCGCCGCGCAGCGAAGCGCAACCGCAGGAACGCGCGGCCCCGCAGCCGCGGCAACCGGCCGCCGAGCACGCGCCCGCACCGCGTCCGCACCCTGAGGAGCCGCATCCGCCGCACGACACGCATGAGCATCGCGCCGAGTAAAGCGCACCCCGTCACGGCAGCGCGGCATTCGCGCTGCCGGCCGGCGAAACCCGCGTCTCGCTGCCATGCCGAGGCAACAGGGCGCACAACGTCGTACACCGCCGTTTTCCACGATACCGCGCGGCCCCGCCGCGCAACTCACTCGGCCCAGTTGCGAACGTAGTCCGGCACCGGCATGTTGCCGTCGGCATGAACCGGCGCGCCGCGCGTCGCCTTCAGCGGCAGGATGCCCGTCCAGACAGCGAGCGCAAGATCTTCTTCCTTGTCGGACGGCATTGAATCGCTGACTTTTACAGCGGCTTCCGCAAGGGCAATCCGCAGCACGCTGGTCGCATTGAGTTCCTTCTCGTTGCCAGGCCGCGCGTCATGCTTGCGACCGGGCGCGATCTTGTCCATCAATGCATCCAGGGCGACCAGCTTGTCCACACTGCCCTCCACCATCTCGAACCGCCCGTAGATCACCGCGGATCGATAATTCATCGAATGGTTGAAGGCCGACCTGGCCAACACGAGACCGTCCAGCAACGTAATCGCGACGGTGGCCTGCGCACCGGCCGACAGCGCCTTGATCATCCGGCTGCCGTTGGACCCGTGAATATAGAGGTCATCGCCCCGTCTCCAGTGCGCGGTCGGGATGCAGTGCGTGTCCTCGCCCGCACCGAACGCGATGTGGCAGACGTAGGCCTCGTCCACGATGCGATGAAGCATCTCGCGATCGTGGCTTGCCAGTTCCGGCAGGCGGCGAATGGTGGTGCGGGATGTGGGAGAGATGACGGTCTGGTCTTTCATGTTTCGTTTTCCTGTTTGCGCGCCCTTGTGCGCATCGAGCCGCTCGCGCATTCGCTCGGAATATCTTTGCACTCCGAATCTAATCGAATCGGAGATGTTCGACTTCCACGCCTGAACGACCGGTCGATCGGCCCATCGACAATCGCTCGCCAAATCGATCAAAATACGCGCGTGCCGCTATCCGCGACGATCGCCGAGAATGCCCGCGCACCGGCCGGCACCGCGAGAACGTGAACGATACGATGCGCGTCGAATCTTCAAAAGAACCAGCTCAACGAAAAATTCTAGAACCAGCCCATGGATCTCGCGCTGCTCATCTCCTCGCTTTCCAGACAGGACGGCACGACACGACACAGCCAGCAGGAAGCCCTCTACCGGAGCCTGCGCAACATGCTGCTGGACGGACATATCCCGCCCGGCACGCGGCTCGTGTCGACGCGTGTGCCCGCGGCTGAGCTGGGTATCGCGCGCAACCCGGCGGACTATGCGTACGCCCGTCTTGCCGAGGAAGGCTTCGTGGCAGGCACGCGCAACGGCACGATCACGTTATGGGACGGATGCGGCCGGTCTGGCGCAGGGCTTGAAAGCGGCCCGGCCCCGGTTCAATTGTCCGAGCGCGTGCACGGGCTGGAGAACACCAACCCCGAACCCGAACGCATGCTGCCGTTCGTCCCCGGCCTCCCTTCTCTCGATGAATTCCCGGTTGCCCAATGGCGCCGTTGTATCGAGCGCGCGTGGAGAGTCATCAAGCCCGCGCAGCTCGCCTACGGCCCGGTCGAAGGGCTGCCCGAATTGCGGCGTGCCGTGGCCGCCTACATCCGGGTCTCGCGAGGCGTGCGCTGCGAAACCGGCCAGGTATTCATCACCGACGGCACGCAAGGCAGCCTCGAACTGTGCGCGCGCATGCTGGCGAATCCCGGTGAATACGGCTGGCTCGAGAACCCCTGCTACAACGGCGCCCGAACCGCATTCCGCTCGACCGGCCTAGATCTCGTGCCGATCGAGGTCGACCACGAAGGAATGGCGCCAACCGACGAACAGTGGCGTACCCGGCCGCCCCGGCTGATCTATACGACACCGTCGCACCAATACCCGCTCGGCGCGCTGATGAGCCCCCAGCGGCGCGCGGCGCTCGTCGAGCACGCACGTGCATGCGGCGCGTGGATCATCGAGGACGATTACGACAGCGAGTTCCGCCTCGGCGGCCAGCCGCTGCCCGCGATCCAGGGCCTGCATGCCGACGCACCGGTCTGCTATCTCGGCACCTTCAGCAAGACGATGTTTCCTGCCCTTCGGCTCGGCTTCATGGTGGTTCCGCCGATTCTGGTCGACCGCTTCACCCGCACGCTGCGCGAACTCGTCCATCGCGGCCACTCGGCCGATCAACTGGCGATGGCCGAATTCATCGACACGGGCCTCTTTGCGCGACACCTGCGCAGGATGAGGATGCTGTATGCCGAGCGACGGAGCAGCCTCGAGGCGGCACTCGCCCGCCACCTCGGCACCGTGCTGAGCGTTCGCGAAAGCCCGGGCGGCATGCATCTGTCGGCGGATCTCGCGCTGCCGCTGCACGATACCGATGTCGCTCGCGCGGCAGCCGCGCATGGCCTGCTGCTTCAGCCGCTGAGCAGCTATCGAGTCGGCGAAGGCCGGCCGTACAACGGCTTCGTGCTGGGTTACTCCGGGCTGAACGACACGACGATCGAGGCCGCGACGATGCAGCTCGCGGCCGTCATCGAGCAGCACGGCCGCACGTGTCGCTGAATATCACACGCGGCATCGTCGCTCACAGTTGCGATTCGATCGGAAACAGCCCGAGGAACCAGACTTCCATCCGCCGCGCGGCGGACACTTCCGGTTCGCGATCGAGCTCGGTGACCTTGCCGTCCGAATCGGTCTGAATCCACTTGAGCTGCCCGTTGCCCGCCGGATCGGTCCTCGGCTCGACGCGCCACGCGATTCGATCGAGCCGTGCCTCCAGATCGTTGGCCACCTGCGACGCAATCGCCGGGCTCTCGCAGTAAACGCCGATCTCCGTATTGAGGTTCAGCGAGCGCGGATCGAGATTCATCGACCCGATGAAAATGCTCTTGTGATCGAACACGTAGGTCTTCGCATGCAGCGACGCACGCGACGACCCGATGATGACCTGCTTCGAAATGCTCTTGTCGCCCGACGGCCGCCGCTCGTAAAGCCGCACGCCGGCGGCGACGAGATCGCTTCGATAGTGCCGGTAGCCCGCATGCACGGCCGCCACGTCGGTCGACGCAAGCGAGTTGGTCAGCACCGTCACGCGCACGCCGCGCGCCGTGAGCGCGTGCAGCCGCTCGACGACTTCCTTGCCCGGCACGAAATACGGCGACACGATCAGCAGATCATGTTCGGGCTGCAACGCGAGTGCCCGCAACTGCGGCATCAGGTGGCCGTCGCTGTCCTTCGGTGCGTGCGCGATCTTCGACGGATCGTCGTACAGCACCGTCGCGTGGCCCCACGACAATTCCGTGCCCTGCCCATGAACGATCCGGTCAAGCCGCTGCCTGGCCTCGAGCACGTACGGGTTGTCCTCCATGGCCCTGAGGTAGTCGCGTAACCGTTCGCGCTCGCGGTCCAGCCCGCCCGGCGCCGCGTCATGCCCGACCAGCGCACTGATCGGATACGCGTACGGGGAATTCCAGAACGTATCGAATTCGGTCGAGATGTTCTTCACGACCGGGCCGTGAACGACGACGTCGAGATCGCCGAACTCCAGCATCGACGATGCGCCGAAATACTCGTCGCCGATATTGCGGCCACCGACGATCGCCGCCTGGTTGTCCGCGATCATCGCCTTGTTGTGCATGCGCCGATTGACGCGCGAGAACTCGAACACCGTGCCGATCTTCTTGAACCGGCGTGTAGCGACCGGATTGAACAGCCGGATCTCGATGTTCGGATGCGAACTGATCTCGAGCAGCTTGCGGTCGTCCGCGTTCGTGCCGAGGTCGTCGAGCAGCGCACGGACGCGCACGCCGCGATCGGCCGCGCGAATGATCGCGTCGGCCAGTTCATGCCCGGTCAGGTCGTCGTGCCAGATGTAGTACTGAAGGTCGAGCGAGCGATCTGCGCGATCGGCCAGCAGCACACGCGCATCCAGCGCGTCGACCGGATCGGTCAGCAGATGAAACGCGTCCTGCCCCGGATGCGTACTGGCCTGCTGCTGGAACGCGACACCCAGCCGCGTGTTGTCCGTATCGGTGTACGCGTGCGTCGGCACGCGCTCGGCCTGCGGCGGCAGGCTCGCGCATGCAACGAGCGCCAGCAACGAGAGAATCGCACCCCACGAACGCAGCATGGTCATGATTGCCGTCCCACTCCCGGCCGAAGTCTGTTTTTTCTTGCCGCCGAATGGCTCGCGGGGCTGTTTGGCTTTCTTTCGGCCGCAACCGATGTCGCGTCTGGAACGGCCGCGCTACAGCATACTTCGATTGACTGCGACGCGGCACCCTCTCGGTACTTTCCTGATCCTGACGCTCATCACGCGTCCACGCAAAGAAAAACCCGCGAGGCATGAAGCCATCGCGGGTTTTCGGCATGCGCAATCGCGCGCATGAAATCTGGTGGGCCCGGCGGGGTTCGAACCCGCGACCAATCGATTATGAGTCGACTGCTCTAACCGCTGAGCTACAAGCCCTGATGAGAAGCGAAGCGTGTCACACGCCGCCCCGACGAAGAAGCCGGGCCGGCATTGTAACAACAAAGGAGACAAACGCCACCGGTATCACGCGGATACCGGCGGCGTTCGCAGGAGAGACGCTGGAAATCAGTTCCCTTCGAGGAACGACTTCAGCTTGTCGGAACGGCTGGGGTGACGCAGCTTGCGCAGCGCCTTGGCCTCGATCTGACGGATCCGCTCACGCGTGACGTCGAACTGCTTGCCGACTTCCTCGAGCGTGTGGTCGGTGCTCATCTCGATACCGAAGCGCATCCGCAGCACCTTCGCCTCGCGCGGCGTCAGCGAATCGAGCACGTCCTTCACGACGTCGCGCATGCTCGCATGCAGCGCGGCATCCGCCGGCGCGACCGTGTTGGTGTCCTCGATGAAGTCGCCGAGATGGGAATCGTCGTCGTCACCGATCGGCGTTTCCATCGAGATCGGCTCCTTCGCGATCTTCATGATCTTGCGGATCTTGTCTTCCGGCATCTCCATCTTCTCGGCAAGCGTTGCCGGATCCGGCTCGAGACCGGTTTCCTGCAGGATCTGCCGCGAGATGCGGTTCATCTTGTTGATCGTCTCGATCATGTGAACCGGAATACGGATCGTGCGCGCCTGGTCCGCGATCGAGCGCGTGATGGCCTGACGGATCCACCACGTCGCATAGGTCGAGAACTTGTAGCCGCGACGGTATTCGAACTTGTCCACCGCCTTCATCAGGCCGATGTTGCCTTCCTGGATCAGGTCGAGGAACTGCAGGCCACGGTTCGTGTACTTCTTCGCGATCGAGATCACGAGACGCAGGTTCGCCTCGGTCATTTCGCGCTTCGCCTGGCGCGCCTTCAGTTCGCCGGCCGCCATCTGGCGGTTGGTTTCCTTCAGGTCCTTCAGCGGGAGCACGACGCGCGCCTGCAGGTCGAGCAGGCGCTGCTGCTGTTCGCGGATCGCCGGAACGTTACGCGACAGCACCGCGCTGTACGAATGGCCTTCGGCCATGATCTTCTCGGACCAGTCGAGGTCGGTTTCGCTGCCCGGGAAGCGCGCGATGAATTCCGAGCGCGGCATGCCGCACTTGTCGACGACGATGTGCAGGATCTGACGCTCGACCTGACGCACTTCGTCCACCTGCGCACGCAGCGTGTCGCACAGGCGTTCGACGGTACGCGCGGTGAAGCGGATCGTCATCAGTTCGGTCTGGATCGTTTCCTGCGCCTTCAGGTAGGCCTTCGACTTGTAGCCTTCCTTTTCGAACGCGCGGCGCATCTTGTCGAACCACTCGCTGATCTGCGAGAACTTGTCGAGCGAGGCACGCTTGAGGGCTTCGAGCTGGGCGGCGTTGGCCGATGCCTGCGCGGCACCGTCATCTTCCTCCTCTTCCTCTTCTTCCTCTTCCTCTTCGGCTTCCTCGTCCTCGTTCTCGATGGCTTCCGCTTCCTTCGCGGAGAAGCCGTCGGTATCGGCGGAGTCCGAAGCATTCGGATCGAGCAGGCCGTCGACGAGCTCGTCGACGCGGATCTCTTCGTTCGCGACGCGTTCGGCCATCGCGAGGATGTCGGCGATCGTCGTCGGGCACGCGGAGATGGCCATCACCATGTGGCGCAGGCCGTCCTCGATCCGCTTCGCGATCTCGATTTCGCCTTCGCGCGTGAGCAGCTCGACCGTGCCCATTTCACGCATGTACATCCGGACCGGATCGGTCGTACGGCCGAATTCCGAATCGACGGTGGACAGCGCAACTTCCGCTTCCTCTTCGACTTCATCGTCCGACGACGCAGCGGGCGCGTTGTCGTTCAAGAGCAGCGTTTCCGCGTCCGGCGCCTGCTCGTAGACCGCCACGCCCATATCGTTGAACGTGCCGATGATGCCTTCGAGGGCTTCGGTCTCGGTGAAGTTGTCCGGCAGGTGGTCGTTGATTTCGGCGTACGTCAGGAAGCCGCGCTCCTTGCCGAGCTTGATCAGCGCGCGCAGTTTCACGCGGCGCTCTTCGAGCTCCTCGGCCGTACCCGGCGTGCTCGTCGCGAACGCTTCCTTCAGTAGCGCCTTTTCCTTGGCGCGACGGTCGCGCACCTTGGATTTGCCCGGTGCAGCCGCTGCTGCTGCTGCGGGCTGCTCGTCGCTCTGATTTGCGTCGTCTTCGACGGATACTTCGTTCAGCTTTTTGGTCATGGAGTTCGCCGTACCGGCTATATCGACTCGCGGCTGCTGGACGACAGCCGGTTGAACCGTGGGTGCATGAGTAGTACGTACTGCCGTTTCGTCCGCGGCGACAGTCGTGTCCCTTGCGCTTTTCGCACTTGCCCGCTTCGCCGCCGGCTTGGCCGGCCCGGAGTCGGGTCTGGCGGCAGCCCGTGTTCTGGCTGCCGGCGCCGGCGCAGCCTGAGCAGTGCCGGCCACGGTTTTCTTTCCTGCAGGGGCTGACGTGGCTGAAGACGTTGTCCTGGTGGAAGAAGCAGACTTGGCCGCTGTGACCTTTTTGGTCGGCTCCGTCGAGCCCTTGCCTGCTGCTTTCTTTCCGCCTGTCGTCTTTGCCATCGCGATTCTCGCCTCTGCTTAGAAAACAAACCGCTGGAAACCTTATATTATAGCACGCTGGGGAACCCTCTCTAAGCTCCCCGGCCGCCTACAGCCCGAGCCGACGCTTCATGTCGGTTCGCTGCTGGTTCAATTCCGTCAATTCGGCCAATTCCTCGGGTGTGAAGGTGGATTGCCGCGCCAGCCTGTCAAGCCGGTCGCAGCAGGCGTCGTAACGCATCTTGAGCACCGCCGCCTGCAGTTCCTCCCCCGCGATCCGTTCCTGTTCACGCTGCCGCTCGGGCACCGTCTCGTCTTCCGGATTCTGTAACAGCAAGTCGCGGACGTTTTCATCATAGTCCAGAATTTCGCGGAAGATTTCCTCGTAAGTCGCTCCATTGGAGGACGTCCGCAGGACATCCGACAGCAGCCGGAACTCCGCGCCGTCGCCCAGCGCGCGCGCATGATCGACGACTTCCGCGAACAGTTCGCCGATGCGCGGCAACGCGCGCAGGGTCGCAAGCTGCTCGTCGTCGAGCTGCGACGCGATGCGCGGATGCATCACCAGCGTGCGCAGCGCACGCTTTTCGCTGTCCGTCACGCGGCGCCGCTCGCTGCGCGGGGGCGCCTGGCGCGGCGGCGCCGCGATCCGCGTATCGACGTCGGACAGCCCCGCGACCTCTTCGAACGGGATATCGAGGCGGTCGGCGAACATGTGCATGATCTGCGCGCGCAACGCATTCGCGGGCAGCGCCTGCAACAACGGCTTCGCATCGAACAGCGCCTTCGCGCGGCCTTCCGGCTGATCGAGCGCCTTGCCGGAAATTGCTTCGTTCAGCAGAAATTGCGACAACGGCATCGCGCGCTCGACCTGCTCGGAGAACGCATCCTCGCCGAACTCGCGCACATAGCTGTCCGGATCGTGCTCGGCCGGCAGAAAAAGGAACCGGATCGTGCGGTTGTCCCCCGCATGCGGCAGGCAAGCCTCGAGCGCACGCCGGGCCGCACGCCGCCCGGCCGAATCACCGTCGAAACTGAAAATGACCGTATCGGTCTGGCGCAGCAGCTTCTGCACGTGAATCGGCGTGCACGCGGTGCCGAGCGTCGCAACCGCGTTCGGGAACCCGAGCTGCGCGAGCGCGACGACGTCCATGTAGCCTTCGACGACCAGCACGTACTTGCGCTCGCGAATCGCGAGCCGCGCCTCGAACAGGCCGTACAGCTCGCTGCCCTTGTTGAACAGCGGGGTTTCGGGCGAATTCAGGTACTTCGGCTCGCCGCTGCCGAGCACGCGCCCGCCGAAGCCGATCACCTGCCCCTTCACGTTGCGGATCGGGAACATGATCCGCTCGCGGAACCGGTCGTAGCGGCGCGCAACGCCCTGCGCATCGGTCTTCTCGCTGACGATCACGAGCCCCGACTCGACGAGCGACTCGTCGCGATAGTCCGGGAACGCGGCTTCGAGGTTCTGCCAGCCGTCCGGCGCGTAGCCGAGCCCGAAGCGTGCGGCGATCTCGCCGGTCAGGCCCCGGTTCTTCAGGTACTGGATCGCGACGGTCGCGCCGCGCAATTGCTTGCGGTAGTAGTCGCACGCGGCGGTCATTGCATCGGACAGCGCGGTCGCGACCGATTTCGACACTGGCGCCGGATAGTCGCCGCCACCGCCTCCGCCCCCACCGCCGCCACGCATCGACGGCTCGTGCGGCACGGTCAGGCCGACGGACTGCGCGAGATCCTGCACGGCCTCCGGGAACGTGAGCCCCGCGTGTTCCATCAGGAAGCCGATCGCCGTGCCGTGAGCCCCGCAACCGAAGCAATGATAGAACTGCTTGGTCGGGCTGACCGTAAACGACGGGCTTTTCTCGTTATGGAACGGGCACAGCCCCATGAAGTTGGCGCCGCCCTTCTTGAGCTGCACGTACTTGCCCACCACGTCGACGATATCGACGCGGTTCAGCAAGTCCTGCAGGAACGAATGCGGAATCACCGTGGGATCGAGCGAAAAAAGACAATACGACACCCCGGCGCACGCACCGCGCGCGCCGGGGAAACAGGTGTTACTTCGTGAGCGCGGCCTTGACCAGCGCGGAAATGGCCGTCATGTCGGCACGGCCGGCGAGCTTGCCCTTCAGCACGCCCATCACCTTGCCCATGTCCTGCGGGCCGGCGGCGCCGGTCTGCGCGACCGCAGCCTGGACTTCGGCGGCCACCTCGGCCTCCGACAGCTGCTCGGGCATGTAGCCGCCCAGCACGACCAGTTCGGCCTGCTCCTTCGCGACGAGGTCGTCACGGCCGGCTGCCTGGAACTGGCTGATCGAATCCTTGCGCTGCTTGATCATCTTGTCGATCACGGCCGTGATGCCCGCGTCGTCGAGGGTGATCTGATCGTCGACTTCGCGCTGCTTGATCGCGGCCATCAGCAGGCGAATCGTTGCCAGGCGCTCGCTTTCCTTCGCGCGCATCGCGGCCTTCATGTCTTCGCTGATCTGCTCTTTCAAACTCATCTTTCACCCGGGAAGGAAACGTGAATCCGACGCCCGCCAACAGGGCGTCAACACAAAAACCCGCTTGGGACAGTGTCTCAAGCGGGTTGCTCGAATCCGGCATCGGCGGCTCGCCTGATCAGTCGCACGATCATGCTCGATCTTTCGCGATCACCCAATCGCACGGAATCGCCAGTGCGCCGCTCAACGAACCGTGCGGCGCCCAATCGTTCAGTACAGCTTCTTCGGCAGCGTTTGGCTACGGATACGCTTGTAATGACGCTTCACCGCAGCAGCCTTCTTGCGCTTGCGCTCCGCGGTCGGCTTCTCGTAAAACTCGCGCGCACGAAGTTCGGTCAACAGACCGTTCTTCTCGATCGTGCGCTTGAAGCGACGCATTGCAACTTCGAACGGCTCGTTCTCTTTAACGCGAATGATCGTCATGATCCGACACGAATAAAGGTTTGCAAGGGAAAGACTACCGAGTATAGCAGAGCGATTGCCTAAAGGCACGGGGCCTGGTCCCGCCAAAACGGCGTCGGCCCTGCCCCGTCAGGCGCCGCGCGAATACTCCGCCGCGGCCTGTCCGGCGGCCGTGCCGGACGCCCACGCCCACTGGAAGTTGTAGCCGCCGAGCCAGCCCGTCACGTCCACTGCCTCACCGACGAAGAACAGCCCCGGCACGCGCGCGCTCATCATCGTCGCCGACGACAGGTCGCGTGTATCGACCCCACCCTTCGTCACTTCGGCCTTCTTGTAGCCCTCGGTGCCGTTCGGCGTCAGCGTCCAGCCCGACAGCGCGTCGCCGATCTGGCGCAGCGTCTTGTCGGGCAGGTCCGCGAGCCGCGCATCGGCCGCGACGCGGTGGGTGTCGAGCCACGCATGCGCGAGGCGCGACGGCACCCAGTCCGCGAGCAGCGAACCGATCTGGCGCTTTGACGTGCGCTTCGCGTCGAGCAGGTCGGCCACCGTGTCGCGCTGCGGCAGCAGATCGACGCGGATCGGGTCGCCAGGCTGCCAGTAACTCGAAATCTGCAGGATCCCGGGCCCGGACAGGCCGCGATGGGTCAGCAGCAGGTCCTCGACGAATTCGCCGCCGCGCTTCTTGTCGCCGGTCGATACGCGCACCTCGAGCGAGACGCCGGACAACGCCGCGAACGGCTCCCAGTCCTGCTGGGCGAACGTCAACGGTACGAGCGCGGGCCGCGTATCGATGAGCTTGTGACCGAACTGCTTGGCGATCCGGTAGCCGAAGTCGGTTGCGCCGATCTTCGGGATCGACAGGCCGCCGGTCGCGATGATCAGTGCGCGCGCACCGATCGTCCCCGCCTGCTGCGTGTCGAGCGTGAAGCCGTCGGCCGGCGTGTGGCGCACCGCCTCAACGACGACAGGACGGCGCCACGCGATGCCGCCCGCATCGCACTCGTGCTTCAGCACGTCGATGACCGCGTCGCTGCCGTGGTCGCAAAAGAGCTGGCCCTTGTGCTTTTCGTGCCAGGTCACGTGATGGCGCTTGAGCAGCCCGAGGAAGTCGCGCGGCGTGTAGCGCGCCAGCGCCGAGCGCGCGAAATGCGGATTCGACGACAGATAGTTGTCGGGGCCGGCGTACAGGTTCGTGAAGTTGCAGCGGCCGCCGCCCGAGATGCGGATCTTCTCGGCGAGCCGCGGTGCGTGATCGATCAGCACGACGCGGCGGCCAAGCTGCCCGGCAACCGCGGCGCTCATCATCCCGGCCGCGCCCGCGCCGATCACGGCGATGTCATAAGTTTCCATGGCGCGGATTGTACCTGCCCGGCATCGGGCCCGGGCCGCGGCCAGCGGCAGCGGGCCCTCGCCTGCTATACTTTCCGGTTACGTTGACCTTCCTGCGGCGCGCCCGAGACGGCGTGCCCTGCCCGTACCCATGCTCGTTCTCGGCATCGAAAGCTCCTGTGACGAAACCGGCCTCGCGCTCTACGACACGCAGCGCGGCCTGCTCGCGCACGCGCTCCACTCGCAGATCGCCATGCACCGCGAATACGGCGGCGTCGTGCCCGAGCTCGCATCGCGCGACCACATCCGCCGCGCGCTACCGCTGCTCGAGGAAGTGATGGCGCAAAGCGGCACGCACCGCGACGACATCGACGCGATCGCGTTCACGCAGGGCCCCGGCCTTGCCGGCGCGCTGCTGGTCGGCGCGAGCATCGCGAATGCGCTCGCCCTCGCCTGGAACAAGCCGACCGTCGGCATCCATCATCTCGAAGGTCACCTGCTGTCACCGCTGCTCGTCGACCAGCCGCCGCCATTCCCGTTTGTCGCGCTGCTGGTGTCCGGCGGCCACACGCAATTGATGCGCGTGACCGACGTCGGCGTGTACGAGACGCTCGGCGAAACGCTCGACGACGCGGCCGGCGAAGCGTTCGACAAGACAGCCAAGCTGATCGGCCTCGGCTACCCGGGCGGCCCGGAAGTATCGAAGCTCGCCGAAACCGGCACGCCGGGTGCGGTCGTACTGCCACGCCCGATGCTGCATTCGGGCGACCTCGACTTCAGCTTCAGCGGCCTGAAGACGGCCGTGCTCACGCAGATGAAGAAGTTCGAAGCGGCGAAGCTCGACGGTGAAGCACTCGAACGCGCAAAGGCCGACCTGGCGCGCGGCTTCGTCGACGCGGCGGTCGACGTGCTCGTCGCCAAGTCGCTCGCCGCACTGAAGAAGACGAAGCTCAAGCGCCTCGTGGTCGCGGGCGGTGTCGGCGCGAACCGCCAGTTGCGCGCCGCGCTGTCGGCCGCCGCGACCAAGCGCGGCTTCGATGTGCACTACCCCGATCTCGCGCTCTGCACCGACAACGGCGCGATGATCGCGCTCGCAGGCGCATTGCGGCTCGGCCGCTGGCCCGAGCAGGCGAGCGCCGACTACGCATTCACGGTGAAGCCGCGCTGGGATCTCGCATCGCTCGCACACTGAGCCATGCGACGCGACGCAACGTCGCACCGGCAAACAAAAAGGCCGCTCGTTCGAGCGGCCTTTTTTCATCGGCGCGACAAAACGCCGCAGCGTTATGCAGCCTGTCGCTTGTCGCGTTCGATCAACGCATACGCGCTGTGATTGTGGATCGACTCGAAGTTCTCAGCTTCGAGTACGTACGCCACCACACGCTCGTCCGCGTCGAGACGCTGCGCGACGTCACGCACGAGATCCTCGACGAACTTCGGGTTCTCGTACGCACGCTCGGTGACGAACTTCTCGTCCGGACGCTTCAACAGGCCCCACAGCTCGCACGACGCCTCTTCCTCCGCGATGCGGATCAGCGCCTCGACCGGCAGGTCGGCCGCGAGCTCCGCGTCGATCGTCACGTGCGAACGCTGGTTGTGCGCGCCGTACTGCGAGATCTTCTTCGAGCACGGGCACAGGCTCGTCACGGGCACGAGCACCTTCAGGAACAGACGCGTGTCGCCGTTGCGGCTTTCGCCCGCGAGCGTCACTTCATAATCGAGCAGGCTCTGCACGCCCGACACCGGCGCCGTCTTGTTCACGAAGTACGGGAACGTGACCTCGATGCGACCGGCTTCGGCTTCCAGCTTCTCGAGCATCGACGCGAGCATTGCGCGGAAACGCTCGACCGTCAGCGGTGCACGGTTCTCTTCGAGCAGCGCGACGAAGCGCGACATGTGCGTGCCCTTCTGGTCGGCCGGCAGGCGGACATCGAGGTTCCAGACACCGACGGTCGGCTGCACGTCGCCGCTTTCGGTACACACCGTCAACGGATGCCGGACCGCCTTCACGCCCACGCGCTGAATCGGAATCTGGCGGGTATCCACCGTGCTCTGCACGTCGGGCATCACGAAGGCGGGATTCATCTGGTTCATCTTGTTCAATCCTTGTAAGCCGCGCGTTCGACGACGCGCACGCCGCGTCATGCGGCAGCCGGAAAAGCAACATGGGCCCGCAGGCCCATGTTTTCCGCATCAATGAAGACCGGTTGCGCCAGTCGCACCGACACCGCCCGCAGGCGGCGCCAGCTTATGCGACGCGCTTCGCCTGACCGGCGACGTCGGCCGCCGGATTCAGAAAGCGTTCGCGAATCGATTTCGCGATACCCGCGCCGTCGAGGCCGCATTGCGACAGCAGCTTCGCGGGGTCGCCGTGATCGATGAACAGGTCAGGGAGGCCCAATTGTAGTACGGGTCGGATAACCCCACTCTCCATCAGGGCTTCCACGCAGGCCGAGCCCGCGCCGCCCATCACGCAGCCTTCCTCGACCGTGACGAGGTAGTCGTGCGTCTCGGCGAGTTCACGCACGAGCGCCGCATCGACCGGCTTCACGAAGCGCATGTTCGCGACGGTTGCATCGAGTTCCTCGGCCGCGGCGAGCGACGGTGCGACCATCGTGCCGAATGCGAGGATCGCAACGCGCTTGCCTTCCGGCTGCGACGTCTGGCGACGCACTTCACCCTTGCCGAGCGGGATCTCGGTGAATTCCTTCACCGTCGCCACGCCCGTGCCCGCGCCGCGCGGATAGCGCACGGCGGTCGGGTTCGGCTGCTGCAGCGCCGTGTGCAGCATCTGGCGGCATTCGTTCTCGTCGGACGCAGCCATGATCGTCATGTTCGGGATGCAGCGCATGAACGCGAGATCGTACGCGCCCGCGTGCGTCGCGCCGTCGGCGCCGACGAGGCCCGCGCGGTCGATTGCAAACACGACCGGCAGGTTCTGCAGCGCGACGTCGTGGATCAGCTGGTCGTAAGCACGCTGCAGGAACGTCGAGTAGATCGCGACGACCGGCTTGAGGCCTTCGGTTGCCATGCCGCCCGCGAACGTCACCGCGTGCTGCTCGGCGATGCCGACGTCGTAATAGCGATCCTTGAAGCGCTTCTCGAACTCGACCATGCCCGAGCCTTCACGCATCGCCGGCGTGATGCCGACGACACGCGTGTCGCGCTCGGCTTCATCGCACAGCCACTCGCCGAACACCTGCGTGTACGTCTTCTTCGCGGGCGTGGTCGACGGCTTGATGCCTTCGGCCGGGTTGAACTTGCCGGGGCCGTGATAAAGCACGGGATCCGCTTCGGCGAGCTTGTAGCCCTGGCCTTTCTTCGTCACCACGTGCAGGAATTGCGGGCCGCGCAGTTCGCGGATGTTCTGCAGCGTCGGGATCAGCGAATCGAGATCGTGACCGTCGATCGGGCCGATGTAGTTGAAGCCGAACTCTTCGAACAGCGTGGCCGGCACGACCATGCCCTTCGCGTGCTCTTCGAGCTTGCGTGCGAGTTCGAGCACCGGCGGTGCAACGCTCAACACGCGCTCGACGCCCGCGCGCGCAGCCGCATAGAAGCGGCCCGACATCAGGCGTGCGAGATGGCGATTCAGCGCGCCGACCGGCGGCGAGATCGACATGTCGTTGTCGTTCAGGATCACGAGCACTTTCGCGTCTTCCGACACGCCCGCGTTGTTCATCGCCTCGAACGCCATGCCGGCCGTCATCGCGCCGTCGCCGATCACGGCGATCGAGAAGCGGTCGTCGCCGTTCAGCTGACTGCCGATCGCCATGCCGAGCGCGGCCGAGATCGACGTGCTCGAGTGCGCGGTGCCGAACGTGTCGTATTCGGATTCGCTGCGACGCGGGAAGCCCGAGATGCCGTCCTGCTGGCGCAGCGAATGCATCTGGTCGCGGCGACCCGTCAGGATCTTGTGCGGGTAGGTCTGGTGGCCCACGTCCCAGACGATCCGATCGTTCGGCGTGTTGAACACGTAGTGCAACGCGATCGTCAGCTCGACCGTCCCGAGGTTGGACGACAAATGGCCGCCCGTCTTCGACACACTGTCGAGCACGAACGCGCGCAGTTCATCCGCGAGCGGTTGAAGTTGGCGACGATCGAGGCGGCGCAAATCCGCCGGGTCGTCGATGGTTTTCAGCAAGTCGTACATCGTCGTTCCATTGTAGGAAATCAAACGCGCCCGCATTCTGTTGCACGCACCGTAGCATGTGCGCGGCGGCGGGCTTTCGCGTCAGCTGACCCGGTTCACTACCAGGTCGGCAAGTTCGGCGAGACGCTGTGCGCGTGCGCCGAACGGTTTCAGCGCGTCGTGCGCTTCGGCGCGCAGTTGCGCTGCGAGCTCGCGCGACGCCTCGAGGCCGAGGATCGATACATAGGTCGGCTTGTCGTTCGCCGCATCCTTGCCGGCCGTCTTGCCGAGCGTCGCCGAATCGGTCGTGACGTCGAGAATGTCGTCGACGACCTGGAAGGCCAGACCCACGGCCCCCGCGTACACATCGAGCGCAGCCATCGTTTCCGCGGACGGCGTCTCGCCGGCCAGCGCGCCCATCCGCACGGCCGCGCGCAACAGTGCGCCCGTCTTCATCCGGTGCATCGTCTCGAGCTGCTCGCGCGTCAGCTTGAGGCCGACGCTCGCCAGGTCGATCGCCTGCCCGCCGGCCATGCCGATCGAGCCGCTTGCCAGCGCCAGCTCGCGCACGAGCGCAGCCTGCTGCACCGGCGACAGCGCAGCGGCGTCGGTCAGCGCAACGAACGCCTGCGACTGCAGCGCGTCACCGACCAGCAGTGCCGTCGGCTCGTCGTACTGCACGTGCACGGTCGGCTTGCCGCGACGCAGCGCGTCGTCGTCCATGCACGGCATGTCGTCGTGCACGAGCGAGTAGACGTGGATCATCTCCAGTGCCGCTGCCGCCGCATTGCGCGCTGCTTCCGTCGCGCCGGTCAGTTCGCCTGCTGCATGGCACAGCAGCGGGCGAACGCGTTTGCCGCCGCCGAGGACCGCATAGCGCATCGCCTCGTGGAGTTTCTCCGGCACCGCGGTTTCAGCGGGCAAATAGTGGCCGAGTGCGTCCTCGACACGGTCAAGCACAGACCGCATCCATTGTTCGAATGTCATAGATCGTCGTCTTCGCCGTCCGTGGCGGCCGTTCCGGACGAAAGCGGCTTCAGCGTCGCGCCGTCGAGCACGCGAACCTGCTGCTCCACTTTCTCGAGCTGCTGTTGGCAAAACGCAACGAGGGTCGCACCGCGGCGATACGCCGTCAGTGAATCCTCGAGGCTCAGCGCGCCGCCTTCCATCCGGGTAACCAGCGTCTCGAGTTCCGCGAGCGCCATCTCGTAATTGTCCGGCAACGGTTCGGTGCCATTGCCGGGCGGCGTGGCGCCTGGGGATGCGGTTTTCGCCATGGACGAGGGTGTCAAATTTCAAAACAAGTCGGACATTCTACGGCAAAAGAGAATTTTCCGACCTGCCGTCTTGGCACCCGGGTCCATATTCCGGCCCCATCTTCGACACACATTGTGCGCCTTCCGATTGTCGCCCGACAAAAAATTGACACAAATCAGGCACTTAATCCTAGCCTTGCGAGGCGAACCGGGTATAATTCCCCGTTTCCCTAAATCGATTTTTCGATGGTTGGGTTGTTCACTGCTTTCACGCTAACACCGGGAGTGGGAATGTCCAATCTGAGCGACGCGCTTCAGTTGAAGTCGGCTCACAGCCAGCTTCCAGTCACTGCATATTTCGATGAGGCGCTACTCGAGCGCGAGATCGAAACCCTCTTCAAGAAAGGACCTCGTTACGTCGGGCACGAGTTGATGGTGCCCGAGGCGGGGGATTATTTTGCGCTGCCGTCCGAGAAGGAAGGCCGCGTGCTGGTCCGCAACCAGGCGAACCAGATCGAACTGCTGTCGAACGTCTGCCGCCACCGGCAGGCGATCATGCTCAACGGGCGCGGCCACACGCAGAACATCGTGTGCCCGCTGCACCGCTGGACGTACGATCTGGAAGGCGAGTTGCTCGGCGCGCCGCACTTCCCCGACAAGCCGTGCCTGAACCTCGGCAAGAGCCCGCTGCAGAACTGGCAGGGGCTGCTGTTCGAGGCCGAAGGCAGGAATGTCGCGCGCGACCTCGCCAACCTCGGCACGAAGCATCACTTCGACTTCTCCGAGTACCACTTCGATCACGTCGAAGTGCACGAGTGCGACTACAACTGGAAGACGTTCATCGAGGTCTACCTCGAGGATTACCACGTCGTCCCGTTCCACCCGGGCCTCGGCAGCTTCGTGTCGTGCGACGACCTCAATTGGGAGTTCGGCGACTGGTACAGCGTGCAGACGGTCGGCGTGCACAACGCCCTTGCGAAACCGGGCAGCGCGACTTACCAGAAATGGCACGAGCAGGTGCTGAAGTTCCGCAACGGCGTGCCGCCGGAGTTCGGCGCGATCTGGATGGTCTACTACCCGGGCCTGATGATCGAGTGGTATCCGCACGTGCTCGTCGTGTCGTGGCTGATTCCGCAAGGCCCGCAGAAGACGACCAACATCGTCGAGTTCTATTACCCCGAGGAAATCGCGCTGTTCGAACGCGAATTCGTCGAGGCGGAACGCGCCGCCTATATGGAAACGGCCGTCGAGGACGACGAGATCGCGATGCGGATGGACGCAGGCCGCCGTGCGCTGATGGCACGCGGCGAGTCGCAGGTCGGCCCGTACCAGAGCCCGATGGAAGACGGCATGCAGCACTTCCACGAGTTCCTGCGCCGCCACCTCGGCGACATCTGACAACCGGTGCGGCGCTTTGACGCTGCATGGCATCCGGCAGACGAAAAGACGGGCTTCGGCCCGTCTTTTTTGTTTAGACTTGGAATGTCAGGCCATTCGCACTCCAGGGAGCCGTCATGCCACACACTCACTACACCACGCTCATCTCCGCCGCCAATCTCGCCGAGCGCCTGGCGGCGGCGCCCGGCAGCGTCGCGCTGTTCGACTGCCGCTTCGATCTCGCCGATCCCGCTGCCGGCGAAGCCGCGTATGCGGCCGGCCATCTCCCCGGCGCCCAGTACCTCCATCTCGACCGCGACCTGTCAGGCCGCAAGACGGGCACCAACGGCCGCCACCCACTGCCGACCCGCGACGCACTCGCCACGCTGCTCGCGAGCCGCGGCCTCAAGCAGGGCCAGCAGGTCGTCGCGTACGATGCACAAGGCGGCGCCTATGCGGCGCGCCTGTGGTGGCTGCTGCGCTGGCTGGGCCACGATTCGGTTGCCGTGCTCGACGGCGGCCTGCAGGCCTGGGAGGCAGCCGGCCAGCCGCTGGCAACCGACGCACCGAAACCGGCCGCTGGCGATTTCCGCGCGGCGGCGCCGCTCGAATCGACGGTCGACGCAGCAGCCGTGCTCGCCAATGTGAATGCACCCACGCGTGTCGTGATCGATGCGCGCGCACCCGATCGCTACCGCGGCGAAAACGAAACGATCGATCGCGTGGGCGGCCACATCCCCGGCGCACGCAACCGCTTCTTCAAGGACAACCTGACCGCCGACGGCCGCTTCAAGACCGGCCATGAACTGCGCGAGGCGTTTTCCGCCGTGCTGGCAGGCACCGAACCGAACCGCGTGATCCTGCAATGCGGCTCCGGTGTCACCGCATGCCACAACGCGCTTGCGCTGGAGGTTGCGGGCCTGCACGGCGCGTCGCTGTATCCGGGCTCGTGGAGCGAATGGAGCGCCGACCCGTCGCGGCCGATCGCAACCGGCCCGACGCCGTAAGCGCCGACGCGGCGCAGTCGTAACGAAGCGGCGGCATGTGCCGCCGCTTGCCGTTTACATCACGCCGTAGTGGCGGAGCCACGCGATCGCGCGCTTCCAGCTCTCTTCCGCATCGGCCTTCACATAGCTCGGCCGGTAATCGGCAAAGAACGCGTGACCGGCATCCGGATACACGACGATCTCCGATTCGCGCGCGAGCTTCGAATCGCTCGCCTGGATCGCCTTGCGCATGTCCGCAAGCGAAGCCTGCGTGATGTTCGCATCCTTCTCGCCATACAGCCCGAGCACCGGCACCTTCAGCATCGATGCATGATCGACCGGGTTGAACGGCGTCATCTCGTCGGTCTTGCCTTCGACGAACCCGTACCATGCGACGGCCGCACGCACGTGCGGATTGTGCTCCGCGTACAGCCAGCTCTGGCGGCCGCCCCAGCAGAACCCGACCACGCCGAGACGCGACAGGTCGCCGCCGTTCTTGCCGGCCCACGCGACGGTCGCATCGAGATCCTCGGTCACCTGCCGGTCCGGCACCTTGCTGACGATGTGCTCGACCAGATCCTTGATCGTCGGATACTTCGCCGCATTGCCCTGCCGCGCGAACAGGTCCGGCGCGATCGCGAGATAGCCGAGCTTCGCGAAGCGGCGGCAGACATCGGCGATGTGCGCGTGCACGCCGAAGATCTCGTGGATCACGATGACGACCGGCAGGTTCGTCTTGTCCTTCGGTTGTGCGCGATACGCGGGCACGCTCGCGTCGCCCGAGCGGATCTCGACGGTGTCGACGTCCAGCCCTTCGCTGTCGGTCGTGACCGTCTGCGCCGACACGGGCAGCACGGCCGCCGCGAAGGCACCGCCCAGCGCGGCCTGCATGAACTTGCGGCGCGAGAACGGAACGTGGGGAACCAGGCTGTCGACTTCGGGTTTCAACATGAATGCACTCCTCGATTGGGCGCCGCCGTCACGATCACGGACACGGCATGACGGGGCATCGCGCCGGCGCGCGGCGCGGATGCTGCGGCGGTTGGCACCCCGCCGCAAACGGAAACCCGGACACGATGCCTAATAATCCGTTGTCACGTCAACTGTCGGATATGTAAGACTCGATTACGGCGTGTTGATTCGACACGTCGATCGTCACGCAAAAAACCGCCGGCGGCCCGTCGAATCGCGATGCAACAAACCGCCTGTCGATCGCCGTTGCGCGATCGGATGCTTGCGAATTGAAACGAAAAGCACGCGGTCGATATTGCCCGTCACGCGCAGGCACGGCAGCCCGGCTACCCGCAATGAACAACGGGCGAAGACTGCGCACGACGTGCGCACTCCCCGCCCGCTTCCCGCGCGAACGCGCGCTCAGTGCAGCTTGACGCGCGGCAGCGTCGTGCGCCGCAGCCAGTGCGCGACCGTGTCGAGCATCATCCGCGGATAGCCGTGCAGCGCGGCGATGTGCATCCGGTACAGCGACATGTACATGAAGCGTGCGAACAGCCCTTCGATCAGCATGTTGCCGCCGATCAGCCCGCCCATCAGGTTGCCGACCGCGCTGAAATGGCCGAGCGACACGAGCGAGCCGAGGTCGCGATACGTGAATTCGGGCAGCGGGCGCCCGTCGAGCCGGCAGCCGATTGCCTTCAGCAGGAAGTTCGCCTGCTGGTGCGCAGCCTGCGCGCGCGGCGGCACGTTGCGCTCGTTGCCGGGCCATGCACAAGCCGCACAATCGCCTAGCGCGAACACGTTGTCGTCGGTAAAGGTCTGCAGCGTGCGGCGCACGTCGAGCTGGCCGAGCTTGTTGACCTGGAGACCATCGAGATTGGCGAGCACGGACGGCGCCTTGATGCCCGCGGCCCAGACCGTCAGGTCGGCACGCACCGTCTTGCCGCTCGCCGTATGGACGGCCCCGGGCGCCACCTCGGTCACGCGCTCGGCGAGCATCAGCCGCACGCCGATCTTTTCGAGCAGTTCGGCTGTCGCCGACGACACGCGCTCCGGCAACGCCGGGAGGATCCGCGGCCCCGATTCGATCAGCACGATGCCGACGTCGTGCCGCGGGTCGAGCTTGTGCAGCCCGTAGGCCGACAACACCTGCGCGGTGTTGCGCAGTTCCGCGGACAGCTCGACGCCGGTCGCGCCGCCGCCGACGATCGCGACCTGGATGCGCGGCTCGGCCGCTTCACCCGGCGCGGTCGGCGCCGGCGGCTGATGCTCGGCGCGCATGCACGCGGCGATCAGCCGCTTGCGGAAGCGCTCGGCTTCGCCAACGGTGTCGAGCGCGATCGCGTTTTCCGCCGCGCCCTGCACGCCGAAGAAGTGAGTCGTGCTGCCGATCGCAATCACGAGCGTGTCATATTCCAGCTCGCGCGCCGGCAACAGCTCCTCGCCGTCGCTGTCGTTGATGGGCGACAGCGTGATGCGCTTCGCCGCGCGGTCGAGCCCGGTCAGCCCGCCCTGCTGGAATTCGAAGCCGTGCCAGCGCGCCTGCGCCGCGTACTCGAGCTCCTGCGTGAACGGGTCCATGCTGCCGGCCGCGACCTCGTGCAGCAGCGGTTTCCAGATGTGGGTCGGATTGCGGTCGACGAGCGTGACAAGCGCCCGCGCAGAACGATTACCGCGCGCGCCGTAACGGTCGCCGAGCCGCGTCGCCAGTTCCAGGCCGCCCGCGCCTCCGCCTACGATGATGATCCGATGCATCTGTTCCCCCTTTGCGATTCGAAACTGCTGCCGCCGGACAGTGCGAACGCAATGCATTCGCGCGACCCGGTGGATTAACCGGTTCGGACATCATCGATGTGCAGTTCGAAGCACTCCGATGTTTCCAACCCCGGAACGCGGGGCGCGCATGCCCCCGTGTCAATGACATGCATTGTCCGGGAGCTTGCGCGTTGACCACAAGCAAACCATCTCGATATTCAGCATCCCTGCAACAATATGCCGCAGGAATCGGGAACCGCGCGGCGGTGCGTCAGTGTGCCTCTTCCCAGTTCGCGCCGGCGCCCACTTCGGCAACCAGCGGCACCTTCAGCTTCGCCACGCCGCACATCATTTCCGGCAGTTTCTCGCGCACCAGCGACAGTTCACCGTCGGGTACCTCGAGCACCAGTTCATCGTGCACCTGCATGATCATCCGCGACGCCAGCTTGTCACGCGTGAGCCAGTCGTCCACCGCGATCATCGACAGCTTGATCAGGTCGGCCGCCGTGCCCTGCATCGGCGCATTGATTGCCGCACGCTCGGCCGCCTGGCGGCGCGGGCCATTGCCCCCGTTGATCTCCGGCAGCCACAGGCGGCGACCGAAAACGGTTTCGACGTAGCCCTTCTCCTTCGCTACCGAGCGCGTGTCTTCCATGTACTGCGCGACGCCCGGGTAGCGGGCGAAATAGCGGTCGATATAGAGCTTCGCCGCATCGCGCGTGATGCCGAGGTTCGACGCAAGCCCGAACGCGCTCATCCCGTAGATGAGCCCGAAGTTGATCACCTTCGCAATCCGGCGCTGGTCGGAATTGACCTCCAGCGGCGTCACGCCGAACACCTCGGCGGCCGTCGCGCGGTGGATGTCTTCGCCCTGCGAGAACGCGCGCAGCAGCGACGCGTCGCCCGAGATGTGCGCCATGATCCGCAGTTCGATCTGCGAATAATCGGCCGACACGATCCGGTGGCCCGGCGACGCGATGAATGCCTCGCGGATCCGCCGGCCCTCGGCCGTGCGCACCGGAATGTTCTGAAGATTCGGATCGTTCGACGCAAGGCGGCCCGTGACCGCCACGGCCTGCGCGTAATTCGTGTGCACGCGGCCCGTGGACGGGTTCACCATGCGCGGCAGCTTGTCGGTATAGGTCGACTTCAGCTTCGACAGCCCGCGATGCTCGAGCAGCAGCTTCGGCAGCGGGTAGTCCTCGGCCAGCTTCTGCAGCACTTCTTCGTCGGTCGACGGCGCGCCGCTCGGCGTCTTTTTCACGACCGGCAACTGCAGCTTTTCGAAGAAGATCTGCCCGATCTGCTTCGGCGAGCCGAGATTGAATTCGCCGCCCGCCAGTTCGTACGCCTGCGCTTCGAGCTCGATCAGGCGCGTCGCGATTTCGGTGCTCTGCGCCTGCAGGCGCGCATCGTCGATCAGTACGCCCGTGCGCTCCATCTTGCGCAACACGAGCGACACGGGCATCTCAATCTCGCGGTACACGTGCAGGAGGCCCGGTTCGCGCGCAACCTGCGGATACAGCGCGTGATGCAGCTGCAACGTGATGTCCGCATCTTCGGCCGCGTATTCGGCGGCCTGCGTGAGCGCAACTTCGTCGAAACCGATCTGCTTCGCGCCCTTGCCGGCCACGTCTTCATACTTGATCGTCTTGACGCCAAGATGACGCAGCGCAAGGCTGTCCATGTCGTGCGTGCGATGCGATTCGACCACGTACGATTCGAGCAGCGTGTCGTGCTCGATGCCGTTCAGCGCGATGTCGTAGTTCGCGAGCACCTGCGCGTCGTACTTCAGGTGCTGGCCGACCTTCTTGCGATCGGCCGATTCCAACCACGGCTTCAGGCGCGCGAGCACTTCGTCGAGCGGAAGCTGTTCGGGCATGTCGGGGCCGCGGTGCGCAACCGGCAGGTACGCGGCCTTGCCGGGCTCGACCGAGAACGACAGGCCGACGAGCCGCGCGAGCATCGGGTCGAGCGAGGTCGTCTCGGTGTCGAACGCGGTCAGTGCGGCTGCGTCGATCTTCGCGAACCACGCGTCGAATTGCTCCCAGGTCTGGATCGTGTCGTATTCGCGCACGATGTCGGCCGCCACCACCGGCGCCGGCTCGCCTTCCGGCGCATCCGCGCCGCCGCCTTCCGCCGGCGCGCTGTCGACTTCGCGCAGCCAGGTCTTGAAGCCGTAGCGCGCGAAGATGTCACGCATCAGGTCGCGCGCTTCGCCGTCGCTCTTCAACGACGCTTCGATCGATTCGAGATGCGGCGTGAGATCGCAAGCCGTCTCGACGGTCACGAGCGTGCGGCCGAGCGGCAGGAAGTCGAGCGCGCGGCGCAGGTTGTCGCCGACCACGCCCTTGATGTCGCCCGCATGCGCGATCACGCCGTCGAGGCTGTCGTACTGCGCCAGCCATTTCACGGCCGTCTTCGGCCCGCACTTCTCGACGCCCGGCACGTTGTCGACGGTGTCGCCGATCAGTGCGAGGTAGTCGATGATGCGCTCGGGCGGCACGCCGAACTTCGCGATCACGCCGTCGCGGTCGAGCGTCTCGTTGGTCATCGTGTTGACGAGCGTGACGTGGTCGGTGACGAGCTGCGCGAGATCCTTGTCGCCGGTCGACACGACTACGTTCATCCCATGCCGCTCGGCTTCGCGCGCGAGCGTGCCGATCACGTCGTCGGCCTCGACGCCTTCGACCATCAGCAGCGGCCAGCCGAGCGCACGCACGGCGCCGTGGATCGGTTCGACCTGCAATGCGAGGTCGGGCGGCATCGATGGACGGTTTGCCTTATAGTCGGCATAAAGGTCGTCACGGAACGTCTTGCCCTTTGCATCGAACACGCAAGCGCTATACTCTGCACTGACTTCCTTGCGCATACGGCGCAGCATGTTGATGATTCCGTAGAGCGCTCCGGTCGGCTCCCCGCCAGGGCCACGCAAATCAGGCATCGCATGGTAAGCCCGATACAGATAGCTCGAACCGTCAACCAATAGCAGGGTCTTACCTTCCAGATTTCGTTCTTCAGGCATTATGAACAAGAGAAAAGTGATTCCGAGTCTGCGTTCGCTCGCAGATCAAGAACGCGCGACGGCCAAGAAGGCCCGCGCATCGTGGCAGATGTTCACGATTATGGCAGAGTTTATCGAGGCGACCGAGTACCTGTCGGAGATCCGCCCGGCTGTCAGCATCTACGGTTCTGCCCGCCTCAAACCCGATACGCCGCACTACAAGCTTGCCGCGCAGATCGCGCGCAAGCTGTCCGACGCCGGCTTCGCCGTGATCTCCGGCGGCGGCCCCGGCATCATGGAAGCCGCGAACAAGGGCGCGCACGCCGGTAAAGCACCGTCGGTCGGCCTGAACATCGAGTTGCCGCACGAACAGGCCGGCAACCACTACCAGGACATCTCGCTGCGCTTCCGCCACTTCTTCACGCGCAAGGTCACGTTCGTGAAGAATTCGGATGCGGTGATCGTGATGCCGGGCGGCTTCGGCACGCTCGACGAGCTGTCGGAAGTGCTCACGCTGATCCAGACGAAGAAGTCGCGCCTCGTGCCGATCATCCTCGTCGGCAGCGAGTTCTGGAAGGGGCTGTTGCAGTGGTTCCGCGACCAGCTCATTCCGATGGGCCTGATCAATCCGGAAGACATGGACCTGATGCAGGTGATCGATGATCCCGACCAGGTGCTCGACGCCGTGCTCGCGTTCTACGAGGACAGCGGCGAGGAAGAAGGTTCGGACGATGAAGGCCATCCGCCGCGCCCGGACGAAGACCGGATGTTCTACCTGTAATCCATCCGTGACGACTGCCGGCCCGACGGCCGGCGTACCGCTTCCCGCGCGGCAGGCATGGCGATCCCGCCACCTGCCGCGTGTCACTTTGTAACGCGCGATTAATCGCGCTTCGCGATCGTGCGCTGCGGAATGTCAAATCCGCACCGCCGGTGCCGTGCGACGCACGCGCAATCGTCCGTACATGTGGGCCGCCATTGTCAAATGACGCGGCCCGACGCCCACACCCCGCGCCTGCCGGCCGCCAATCCGCCGTAACAAACCCGCCTCGCGTTTTCCGTCGCGCGCCAGCACACTTCATGTGTCGGTGCGGCGTTTCCCCCGGTGGAACGATCCCCCCTCGCTTCCATCGTGTCGCGCCGACCCTCTACAACGACATCACGGAAAAGAACATGCAACGCTCGCTGATCGCCCTTGCCTTCGCCGGCCTCGGCCTTTCGCTGTCCGGCCTCGCCCACGCCGTCAACGTCGACGTCAACATCGGCACGCCCGCACCGGTCGTCGTCGCGCCCGCACCCGTCATGGTCGCCCCGGCGCCCGCGGTAATCGTCGGCTGGCATGGCGATCGCTACTACGACGGCCACCGCTACTGGGAACGCCGCGAGTGGGAAGACCACCAGCGTCATCATGGTCACGATGATCGCGGCTATCACTGCCCGCCGGGACATGCGAAGAAGGGTGAGTGCTGAGTCACACCGCTCGGCCGCTCGACCTACACAAGGCCGCCCGTGCGCTTCGGCGCCGGGCGGCCTTTTGATTTTCGACTGCTACCGACATGAAGACGGGCGAGCGTGAAGCGATGATGCGCAGCCGCCCGGAGGCGCGCCCGCGATCAGACACGTGTCATGCCGACGCGTCCGCAAACGAAAGCGGTGCAAGATCCGGATGCCCGCCAAGCCGGTCGGCGAGGAAATCCATCAGCAAACGGCTCCTCCGCGGCAGGTGCATGCGCTGCGGCATGCACAGGTGGAGGCCATAACGGCAGGTCACGTGCCGGGTCAGCAGCGGCACGAGACGTCCCTCGCGAATGTGCGCGTGAACCGAATAGCCGAAGAACTGGCCGATCGCGGCGCCGCTCAGCACCGTGTCCAGTTCCGCATCGATGTCGTTGGTCGCGATGAACGGGTCGATCTGTCGTGTATCGACACGACCATCAACCAGGAATTCCCACGGAAACGGCTTGCCCGTGCGCGGATACAGGAATGCGGTGCAACGATGATCGCGCAGCGCGTCGATCGTCTGCGGCTCGCCGTGGCGACGCAGATACGCGGGCGCCGCGCAGACGATCAACTGCAGATCGGCGATGCGCCGCGCCACGAGCCCGCTGTCGGGCAGGTTGCCGGTCCGCACGGCGATGTCGATCCGCTGTTCGACGATGTCGGCCATGTCGTCGCTGACGATCAGTTCGGCCGTGACGCCCGGCTGCCGGTCGCAGAACTCGCCGAGCAGCGGCGCGAGAAAGCGTCGGGCCAGCGAATACGGCGCCGCAACACGGATCGTGCCGGCCACCTGCGCCCGATCGTCGTCGAGCATGCGCAGCGCGCTCTCCAGTTCCCCGACAGCGCCGCGGCACTGTGCCAGCAGGCGTTCACCTTCGAGCGTCAGCACGATGCCGCGCGTCGAGCGCTGGAGCAGCCGCACGTTCAACAGCGCCTCCAGCGCTGCGACCTGCTTGCTGGCCGCTTGCGGCGTCATGCCCAGCTCGCGGGCGCCCGCACTGATGCCGCCCGCGGCCGCGATACGGACGAATACCGTCAGCGCCTTCAACCGATCCATTCGCAGCTCCCGTCAAACCCGGAACGCCCGGGCAATCGTCCATGGCATCGCAACGCCTGCCCGACCGGTTGAATCGGTTTCAACCGGTCGGGTGCTATTCGCGCGGCACCCTGCTTCGCACAATGGCGCTGTCTTCGATACCCGTGGCCAAACGGCCCGCCGCCATGAACACACTTACATTTTCAGCCGTTTCGCGAACCGTGTTCGCGGCTGCATTGATCGTCGCTGGTTCGCCGCGTGCAACCGCACAGGAAGCGGACGCGGGTGGTCGCGTGACCGAGACGGTACTGCTGCGAACCATGCATGCGTGGGACGGCTCGCGGTATCGCGCCTACCCGTCAGGACAACCGGAGATCTCGGTCGTACGCTACACGATTCCGCCGCACGCGGTATTGCCGTGGCACACGCATCCGTCGATCAACATCGGCTACGTGCTGTCGGGCCACCTGACCGCCGTGCGCCGCAGCGACGGCAAGCGGCTGGCGCTCGGCCTCGGCGACGTGGTGCCGGAAATGGTCGACGGCGCCCATCGCGGGGAAACCGGCGACGAGCGCGCCGAACTGATCGTGTTCTACGCCGGCTCGCCCGGCACGCCCCTGACGGTGCCCGACCACCGGGACTAAGCACCTCGACCATGCGCCGGCCCGCCGGCCGGCTCGCTTCCGTTTACATGGAGCCACTCTCGTCATGCCTGATTCACGAAGCTCGTCATCCTCTCCCGCCACGACGCGGCACCGGCTCGACGGACGCGTCGCGCTCGTCACCGGCGGCGGCACCGGCATCGGCCGGGCGGCCGCGCTCGCCTTCGCGCGTGAAGGCGCCCGCGTCGTCGTCGCCGGACGGCGCGCGGCGCCGCTCGACGAAACCGTGCACGCCATTGCCGAACGCGGCGGCGAAGTCTTCGCGATGGCCATTGACGTCACATCCGTCGATGGCGTGCGCGCGCTCATCGACGCCACGATCGCGCGCTACGGCGCATTGCACGCCGCATTCAACAATGCGGGTACGGAAGGCACGTTCGCGCCGATCGTGGAACAGACCGAGGCCGACTTCGACCATGTAATCGCCACCAATCTCAAGGGTACGTGGCTGTCGATCAAATACGAAGTGGAGGCGATGCTCGCGCACGGCGGCGGTGCGATCGTCAATACGTCGTCGTGGCTCGCGAAAGGCGCGCTTGCCGGCTCGTCGACCTATTCGGCCAGCAAGGGGGCGCTCGATGCACTGGTGCGTGCGGTCGCACTAGAAGGCGGCCCGCACGGCATCCGGATCAACAACGTGAACCCCGGCATCATCGACACGCCGATGGCGCGCCGCTTCGGCGACGACGAGATGTTCCGCCCCTTCGCCGCATTCACGCCCGCACAACGGATCGGCACGCCCGAAGACGTGGCCGACGCGGTCGTATGGCTCTGCAGCGACGAAGCGCGCTTCGTGACGGGTGAATCGCTCCTGGTCGACGGCGGCTACACGATCGGCGGCATGCGCTGACCGGCACGGCGACGGAGGAAAAAGCGATGGAATACGTGAGACTGGGAAGGTCCGGGCTGAAGGTGTCGCGGCTATGCCTGGGCTGCATGACCTACGGCGACCCGTCATGGCGTCCGTGGGTCGCGACCGAAGAGGCGGCCCGCCCTTTCATCCGCACGGCACTCGATGCCGGGATGAATTTCTTCGACACGGCCGACATCTACTCGGGCGGCGAGAGCGAGCGCATTCTCGGGCGAGCGCTGCGCGATTTCGCGACGCGCGACGACGTGGTGATCGCAACCAAGGCGTTCTTTCCGACCGGCGACGGGCCAAATGCGCGCGGGTTGTCACGCAAGCATCTGCTCGCCAGCATCGACGCGTCGCTGCAGCGCCTCGGGACGGATTACGTCGATCTCTACGTGATCCACCGGTTCGATCCGGACACCCCGATCGAAGAAACGCTCGATGCGCTCGATACCCTCGTGAGAAGCGGCAAGGTCCGCTATCTCGGTGCGTCGTCGATGCATGCGTGGCAATTCATGAAGATGCTCGCGTTTCAGCAGCATCACAGCCTCGCCCGATTCGTCTCGATGCAGAGCCAGTACAGCCTGATCTGCCGTGACGACGAACGCGACATGCTGCCGCTTTGCATCGAAGAAGGGATTGCCTGCACGCCGTGGTCCCCGCTCGGCCGCGGGCTGCTGGCCGGCTCGCGCGATGCGTCGACGACGCGGGCCGCAACCGACCAGCAAATGGTGTCCTGGTACGACGGACGCGACGCAGTCGCGGCGACCGTCGATGCGGTCAGGCAGGTGGCGCAGGCGCGCGGGGTGGCGCCTGCCCGGATCGCCCTGGCATGGGCACTGAGCCGGCCAGGCATCACCGCACCGATCGTCGGGTTGTCGAAGCCGCATCACCTGACCGACGCGCTCGCAGCACTCGACCTGAGGCTCGACGATTGCGAGACCGCGTTGCTCGAGGCCGCATTCGACCGGACAGTCGAACCGGTGCAATGGTGATCACGGCGCCGGCAATCCGGTAGAGCCGGAGTTTCGAAGCCGCGTCGCTGATGACAGGTACGCGACCGCACGCTGCCAGCCCGCGAAATCGCATGCGCCGTCACGTCAACGAGTGCGGTAAACCGGAAAACGTCAACCCCGGCGGGCCCCACAGGGCCCGCCGGACATCGCACTTACTGGAACGCCACTTCCGCAAAACTCCGCAGCTTGCGGCTATGCAGCTTGTCGAGCCCGTTAGTGCGCAGGATCTCCATCGCCTTCACGCCGATCTGCAGATGCTGATCGACTTGCCCACGATAGAACGTGTCGGCCATCCCCGGCAGTTTCAGCTCGCCATGCAGCGGCTTGTCCGACACGCACAGCAGCGTGCCGTACGGTACGCGGAAGCGGAAGCCGTTCGCGGCGATCGTCGCGCTTTCCATGTCGAGCGCAACCGCCCGGCTCTGCGACAGCCGCTGCACCGGTTCGCGATGATCGCGCAGCTCCCAGTTGCGGTTGTCGACGCTCGCCACCGTACCCGTGCGCATCACGCGCTTCAGTTCAGCCCCTTCCAGCCGCGTGACGTCGGCCACCCCGCGCTCGAGCGCGAGCTGCACTTCGGCGAGCGCCGGAATCGGCACCCACAGCGGCAGGTCAGCGTCGAGCACGTGATCCTCGCGCACGTAGCCGTGTGCGAGCACGTAGTCGCCGAGACGCTGCGTGTTGCGCAGCCCCGCGCAGTGACCGAGCATCACCCACGCGTGCGGACGCAGCACCGCGATGTGATCGGTGATCGTCTTCGCGTTCGACGGGCCGACGCCGATGTTGACCATCGTGATCCCGCTGCCGTCCGCGCGCTTCAGGTGATACGCCGGCATCTGCGGCAGGCGCGGCGGCGCGTTGCCCTCGGCCGGCTCGCTCCCGAGGTTCGCGTTGTAAGTGACGACATCGCCCGGCTCGACGAACGCGCTGTACTGGCTGCGGTATGCACGCACCTCGGGATCGTCGCTCTCCGTCATTACCGTACGCCCGAGCTTCACGAACTCGTCGATGTAGAACTGGTAGTTCGTGTAGAGCACGTAGTTCTGGAAATGCGTGGGCGACGTCGCCGTGTAGTGACGCAGCCGGTGCAGCGAGAAGTCGACGCGCGCGGCCGTGAACAGCGCGAGCGGATGCGGCTCGCCCGGCGCCGGCTCGAACGTGCCATTGACGATGCGGTCGTCGAGATACGACAGGTCAGGCGTATCGAAGATGTCGCGCATCGCGAGCAGGCGGTCACGGTCGAGCTCGCCCTCGAGATGGATGCCTTCCGGAAACGCAAAATGGATCGGAATCGGCTGCGACGACACGCCGATCTCGATCTTCACATGGTGGTTCTTCGCCAGCAGGCGCAGTTGCTCGCGATAGTAGTTCGCGAAGAGATCGGGGCGCGTGACCGTCGTCTCGAACACGCCGGGGCCCGCGACGAAGCCGTACGAGCGGCGCGAATCGACATGCGTGTTGACGTCGGTGCGGATCCGCACGAACGGGTAGCACGCGCGGACGTGCTCCGTAATCGGTTCGTGGCGGCGATAGCGCGCGAATGCGTCGCGCAGGAAGCCGGTGTTCGTGTCGTAAATGGCGGACAGCCGCGCGACGGCGGCGATCGGATCGTCGAAAGCCTCGACTGACGGGCTCTCGGGCGTCAGCACTCGGTGCCGGCGGCTCAAATCGTTCTTCATTTTCATCACCTCGTCTGATCCGACGACATTAACACGGAACCCGGTCGCCCTTATGGCTGCCCCTACGCACGCGAGGGCCGGATGGGCCGCAGTATTTGCTAAAATCGGTGGGTTCACTGGAGACTCATCATGAAGCCGCTCATTCTCGTCGCCGCTGCCGCCGCGTTTGCCGCCGCCAGCGTCGCTTACGCCGCCGGCGGCACGCCTGACGCCGACGCGCAGGCTCGGGCCGAGGCCAACGAGGCCGCCGGCCTGCCCGATCTCCGCAAGATCAACCGGCCGGGCGCCGAAGTCACGTCGAAAGTCGACTTCGACGACATCCGCCGCACGCCGAGCTTCCACGAAAAGAGCAAGAACGGCACCGAAGTCACCGAGTACCGCGATCGTGGCAAACCGGTCGAGATCGACGTGAAGTCGAACTTCGGCACGCGCTACCAGATGAGCTCGACGCCCGACACGTCGCCGAAGCCGCACGACGCGGGCATCCCGATCACGCGCCTGCCGTCGTTGAACCTGCGCTACTGATTCCGTGGCGCGCGGCACCGAACGCCGCGCGCCGCCCCCCTTCACCTGTTGTCGCGACGCACGCCGCCCGCGTGCCGACACCCTGACCTGACGCATCCCGCATGGCCGTTTTCACTGCTGTTTCCGACTCCGATCTCGCGCAATGGATGCGCCACTACGAACTGGGCGACGTGCTTGCGTTCCGCGGCATTCCGTCCGGTATCGAAAACAGCAATTTCTTCCTGACGACGACGCGCGGCGAGTACGTCCTCACGATCTTCGAAAAGCTCACGGCCGAACAGCTGCCGTTCTACCTCGACCTGATGAGCCACCTGGCCGGCCACGGCGTGCCGGTGCCCGATCCGATCCCGCGCGACGACGGCTCGCTGTTCGGCATGCTGCACGGCAAGCCGGCCGCGATCGTCACGAAGCTCGACGGCTCGGCCGAACTCGCGCCGGGGGTCGAACACTGCATCGAGGTCGGGCAGATGCTCGCGCGCCTGCACCTCGCCGGCCGCGACTATCCGCGCAACCAGCCGAACCTGCGCAGCCTGCCGTGGTGGCAGGAGAACGTGCCGGCGATCGTGCCGTTCATCTCGGATGAGCAGCGCGCGCTGCTGGAAGGCGAGCTCGCGCACCAGGCCAGCTTCTTCGCGTCGGACGACTACGCGGCGCTGCCGGCCGGGCCGTGCCATTGCGATCTGTTCCGCGACAACGTGCTGTTCGCGCACGCGGCGCCCGGCACCGGGCACGACGTGCGGCTCGGCGGCTTCTTCGACTTCTATTTCGCGGGCTGCGACAAGTGGCTGTTCGACGTCGCGGTCACGGTCAACGACTGGTGCGTCGACCTCGCGACCGGCGTGCTCGACGTCGCGCGCGCCGACGCGCTGCTGCGCGCGTACCAGACGGTCCGGCCGTTCACGGCCGAGGAGCGTCGCCACTGGAGCGACATGCTGCGCGCGGGCGCGTACCGCTTCTGGGTGTCGCGCCTGTACGACTTCTACCTGCCGCGCGCGGCCGAGATGCTCAAGCCGCACGACCCCGGCCATTTCGAACGCATCCTGCGCGAGCGTATCGCGCATACGCCCGCGCTTCCCGAGATCCAAACCGCATGCAACTGATCGAAGTGCCCGCCAAAACGGGCTATGTCTGGTTCCGTCAAGGCGTCTGGCTGTTCCGCCGGAACCCGCTCGCGTTCATCACGCTGTTCTTCACGTACCTGCTGGCCATCACGCTGATATCGATGGTGCCCGTGATCGGCTCCGCGCTGCCGCTGGTCTTCATTCCCGGCGTCGCGGTCGGCTTCATGGCCGCGTGCCGCGACACGGTGGCCGGCAAGCCCGTGATGCCGACGATCCTCGTCGACGGCTTCCGCTCGTACGGCACCGTCGCGACCCAGCGGCTGCTCGTGCTCGGCGTGATCTACGTCGCGTCGATGGTGGTCGTGTTCGCCGCGTCGTCGTTCGTGGACGGCGGCGCGCTGTTCCACGTGATGATGGGCGCGGCCGACGAAGCGAGCACGACGCCGGAGGCGCTCGCCGCGCAAGGCACGCTCGGCGCACTGTTCTTCGCGACGCTGCTCTACCTGCCGGTCGCGATGCTGTTCTGGTTCGCGCCGGTGCTGGTCGCGTGGCATGACGTCCCGCCCGCCAAGGCGCTGTTCTTCAGCGTCGTCAGCTGCTGGCGCAATCGCGGCGCGTTCGTCGTGTACGGCGTGCTGTGGTTCGCCGTCGCGCTCGGCACGTCGCTCGCGCTGTCGCTGCTGCTGCAGGCGCTAGGCGCCGGCGCCTATGCGCTGACGATCATGATGCCGGTGACGATCATCATCGTCACGATGCTGTACTGCTCGTTCTACGCGACCTATCGCGGCTGCTTCGGCGTACAGGAACCGGGCGCGACGACCACCACGTCGGGCCGCTGAAGCCTCCCCGGCCGGCGCGCGTCGCCGGCCCGCCGTTCTCCGCGCCGGGTTGTCTCCCGGCGCACCCGCCCTTCCCCCGCCTCCGTCAGCCACCGCTCGTCGCCGGCCGCCCCTGTTCATCCCGATCTTTTGCGCGCAAAATAATTTGCGTACAAATTGTTCGCGCGTTCGACGCGCCTTCCGAATCATGGACCGCCTGCCCCCGCTGCCCCAGACGCTCGACGAGCAACTCTGCTTCGCGCTCTACTCGACTTCGCACGCGATGACGAAGGCGTACAAGCCGCTGCTCGACAAGCTGTCGCTGACCTATCCCCAATATCTCGCGATGCTCGTGCTGTGGGAGCGAGACGACATCGCCGTAAAGGACATCGCCGCGCGGCTCGACCTCGACCCGGCCACCGTCACGCCACTGCTGAAGCGGCTGGAGGCGCTCGGCTACGTCGAGCGCGTCCGCAGCGCGGCCGACGAACGCATCGTGAACGTGCTTGTGACGCCGGAAGGCCGTGCGCTGAAAGATCGCGCGCGCTCGGTACCCGCCGATCTCTTTTGCGCGATGCAGCAATCGCCCGACTTCCTGGTCAGGCTGCGCGCCGATCTCCAGCAGTTGCGCGACGCACTGTCGGCCGCCAACGAACGCTGACAGGCGAGCCTCGACGAACCGGCCCGGCAGTACCGGGCCTTTTCTTCAAAAATTCATTTGCACACAAATAATTTGTGTTCTATTGTTTGCACGTGGCCGGCGACACCCCGTTCGACCGGACCGCGCTTCCTCCCTTTTTCCGACAGGAGCTGCACGATGAACATTCTGTACAAGACCAGCGCCACGAGCACGGGTGGCCGCGACGGCCGCGCGGTATCCGCTGACAACAAGCTGGAAGTGAAGCTGGCCGCGCCGCGCGAACTCGGCGGCACGGGCGCGGAAGGCACGAATCCGGAGCAACTGTTTGCCGCAGGTTACTCGGCCTGTTTCCTGAGCGCGATGAAATTCGTCGCCGGCCAGGACAAGAAGGCACTGCCGGCCGACACGCAGGTCACGGCGGAAGTGGGCATCGGCCCGAACGACGCAGGCGGCTTCGGGCTCGACGTCGAACTGCGCGTATCGCTGCCGGGGTTCGACAAGGCCGACGCGCAAGCACTGGTCGAAAAGGCGCACCACGTGTGCCCGTACTCGAACGCGACGCGTAACAACGTGCCGGTGCGCCTGACGATCGTCTGACGCGACACAGCGCCTGGAATACAAAAAGGGCGCGTGCGGCATGTAGCCGCACGCGCCCTTTTTTGCTGCGTGATTCGCCGGAGCGGCGGACCTGACTGCCCGCCCTGCGCGCCTTAGCGCGAGCCGAACGTATACGGGCGGTTCATCGCCGCTTCGCGATCGATCTTGCGCATGCGGAATTCGAGATCATAGATGTCGGTCGCGTCGGCCAGGTACGCCTCGGCGCGCTCTTTCGAGGCCTTTTCAGCGTTCTTGGTCAGCATCAGGAAGAGGTGGCTCAGCAGGTACATGGTTGATCTCGCAATCCAAAGGTTCTTTGACTAGGGTTTTCCCGAATTATAGGGAAAACCCTAGGCTTTGGCCAGCGTCGATCAGACGATGCGTCGTTCGGTCGCCACAGTGCGGCGATGTGCTTCGAAAAAGGCCCAGATCATCGCGCTCGCGTCGGGGCCGACCGCTGCATGAAACGGTACGGCTTCATCGCCGCCGGCCCACGCATGATCGAGCCCTTTCACATGACAGAGCCGCACGACCGGCTCACCGTCGCGGCAGACATCGGTGATCTGCGCACCCGCGTCGCGCGTCTCGACCCGCTCGCCGCCGCGCAGTGCGCCGCGGCTGTCGGCGAGCCCGTTCAGGCGCATGAACTGCACCGTCAGCTGGTCGGCATTCTTCGGCGCGACCACGTGGTCGCCGTCACCCTGGACGATCAACGCAGGCATGCCCGGATACGCGGCGGCATCGACCAGCGCATCGACGGCCGCAGCCGGGTTCTGGCGCACGCCGCGCCGCATCACGTCCATCGCGGTAATGCCCGAACTCGCCTCGCCGAGCGCGGGGCCCGAGTGCAGCGCCACCGCCGCGAAACGGTCGGGATGGTGCAGTGCAAGAAGCGACGCGAGGCCCGCGCCGGCCGACAGCCCCGCGACATAGACGCGCGACGCGTCGAAACCGCGCTCGTCGACGAGCGCGTCGACGAGCGACGCCACCGCGTTCGCCTCGCCGCGGCCCGCGCGGTCGGTGTCTTCATACCAGTGCCAGCAACCGTGCGCGTGCGCGCGCAGCGATTGCTCCGGATACAGCACCGCGAAGCCGTGCTTGTCGGCCAGCAGATTCATCCGCGTGCCTTGCACGAATTCGTCGACGGACTGCTGGCAGCCGTGCAGCATCACGACGAGCGGCATCGGGCCACGCCGGCGGCCAGGCGGCACGTAGAGGCCGTAAGCGAGATTCTGGACGAGGCGCCCGAGCGCGGGCGCCATCGGATGTTCGCCGCGCGTCCACTCACTGGCCGCCCATGCGGCCGCGCGCGGTCGCACGCGCGACTCGCGCGGTGGGGACAGATCGGATACGGCGGGAGAGGCCGCCGCCTCGAGGGCGTCGCGTGTGATGCGCTGCGCATCGCGCGCCGCGCGCTGGGCGGCCGGAGACAGCATGCGTTTCATGCCGCCCAGCCACACCTTGGTCAGACTTTTGGTCATCGATCGGGCTCGCAGTCAGGAAAAATAGGGGCACCACAACGGATGCATCGTTCGTCTTTGTGCAATGCACCATAACATTGTTTCTGGGATTTTTCCTGCACGCGGATAGTTCCCGGCCGCGCAAAAAACGGGGCTCATGCGCACGCGGCGCTATACTGGGGTTTCGCCGCTTGTATCCGTTGTAGTCGTTCTTCCCGGCTCGCGCGTTGATTTAAGCATCTTCCCCGCCTTCGTTCGTCCCCTTCCCGATGTTCGACCTGTCGTCTCACCTGTGGATCATGATCACCGCGTTCGGCGGCGCCGGCCTGACCTTGCCGCTCGCGATCACGATCGCCGTCTGGCTCGCACTCGGCTACTCGTGGCAACGCGCGGCTGCATGGCTCGGCGTGCTGGCGGCAGCGATCGGCGTGGTCGCGCTCACGAAGATCGCGTTCCTCGGCTGGGGGATCGGCATCCGCAAGTGGGATTTCACGGGGTTCAGCGGCCATGCGATGCTGTCGACGTCGGTGTATCCGGTCGCGATTTTCCTGGCGCTGATCCGCACGCGCACGCCGGTGCGAATCGCCGGCATCGCGCTCGGGCTCGCGGCCGGCGTCGCGGTCGGCGTGTCGCGCGTCGCGCTCGATGCCCATTCGCCGTCCGAATCGATCACCGGCTGTATCGTCGGCGCAATCGCCGCGCTCGCCTTCATCGCCGGGTCGTGGCGCGCGGTGCCGCACCGCTGGTCGGTGCCTGCGGTCGTCGCAAGCCTCGCGCTAGTCACCGTGGCGCTGCACGGCATCACGGTGCCGTCGCACCGCTGGGTCACCAAGGTGGCGCTGCAGCTGTCGGGCCACGAACGCCCGTTCGTCCGCGCGCGCTGGAAGGCCAACCCGAACTATCGCCCCGCATCGCAGCCGTTGTCGCTGCAGCGCACCCAGTCGTCGCCGCAAACGCTCCGTACGTGACCGGCCGCCCGGCCGTCACGCCCGCCCCTTTTCACGTCTGACCATTACATGCGCGCCGTCGCATGAGCGGTATGTCGAGCGTTATAACCCACCCTATATTACGATTACGGTTTCCACCCATTAAAACGAATCCACCATGCGCTCAACCGTCCGTCCGCTTCGCCGCACCCTGCTTCGCCTGCTGCCGATCGCCACGCTTGCCGCTGCCGGTATCGCGTTCAGCGCGCCCGCTTCCGCTGCCGACGAACTGGTCGTGTCAGCCGCCGCCAGCCTGACGAACGCGTTCAAGGCCGTCGGCGATGCGTACGAGAAGCAGCATCCGGATACCAAGGTGCTGTTCAACTTCGGCGCGTCGGACGTGCTGATGCAGCAGATCGCCAAGGGCGCGCCGGCTGACGTGTTCGCATCGGCCGACCAGAAGGCAATGGATCGTGCAGCCGACGAAAAGGTGATCGTGCCCGGCACGCGTCGCGATTTCGCGGCGAACTCGCTCGTGCTGATCGTGCCGGCGGACAGCAAGGCCGCCGCGCCGACGTCGCTGAACGACCTGACGGCGCCCGGCGTGAAGCGCATCGCGTACGGCGACCCGGCGTCGGTGCCGGTCGGCCGCTACACGGAAGGCGCGCTGCGCGCGGCCGGCGTGTGGGATGCCGTCAGCGCGAAGGGCGTGCTGGCCGCCAACGTGCGCCAGAGCCTCGACTATGTCGCGCGCGGCGAAGTCGACGCGGGCTTCGTCTTCGGGACCGACGCCGCGATCATGCCGGGCCGCGTGAAAATTGCGCTGACCGTGCCGACGAAGACGGCCATCACCTATCCGATCGCCGTGGTCAAGGACAGCCGCCACGCCACGCAGGCGCAGTCGTTCATCGACTTCGTCGCGTCGCCGCAGGGCCAGGCCGTGCTGTCGACGTTCGGCTTCAAGCCCGCGGGCAAGTGAGCGTAGCGCGATGCAAGACGCCTGGGTACCGCTGCTGCTGTCGTTGAAGGTTGCCGGCTGGGCAACCGCGCTCGACATCGTGCTCGGCGTCGCGGCCGCGTTCATGCTCGCGCGCTGGCGCTCGCCGCTGCGCGACGTCGTCGATTCCGTGCTGACGCTGCCGCTCGTGCTGCCGCCGACGGTGCTCGGCTATTACCTGCTCGTGCTGCTCGGCCGGCGCGGCGTGTTCGGCGCGTGGCTCGACAAGCTCGGCATCGAGCTCGTCTTCACGTGGCAAGGCGCGGTGATCGCGTCGATGGTCGTCGCGTTTCCGCTGATCCTGAAGTCGGCGCGCGCTGCGTTCGAAGGCGTCGATCCGCATCTCGAGCGCGCGGCGCGCACGCTCGGGCTCGGCGAAGTCGCGGTGTTTTTCCGCGTGACGCTGCCGCTCGCCACGCGCGGCATTCTCGCGGGCGCGCTGCTCGCGTTCGCGCGCGCGCTCGGCGAGTTCGGCGCGACGCTGATGATCGCGGGCAACCTGCCCGGCCGCACGCAAACGCTGTCGGTTGCGATCTACGCGGCCGTGCAGGCCGGCGACGACAGCACGGCCAACTTCCTCGTGCTGGTGACGTCGATCACCTGCGTGCTGGTGCTGCTCGCGACCGGCTGGCTCGTGCCGTCGCGTGCCCCGCGGAGCCAGCTGTCATGAAGCGCGCATCTCGTCCTTGTCGCCTGCTTCGCCCGGCAGCCGGGTTGCGTCGGTGGAGGCATGCATGAGCCTCGTCGTCGACATCCGCAAGACCTACGCAAACGCCGAGCGCCGCTTCACGCTCGACATGTCGTTCACGGCAACGACGCAGCGCGTCGTGCTGTTCGGGCCGTCCGGCGCGGGCAAGAGCATGACGCTGCAGGCGATCGCCGGCCTGCTGTCGCCTGACGAAGGCACGATCACGCTGAACGGCGAACCGCTGTTCGACGCCGCTCGCCGCATCGACGTGCCGACCCGCGAGCGCCGCGTCGCGTACCTGTTCCAGGATTACGCGCTGTTTCCGCATCTGAACGTGCGCCAGAACATCGCGTTCGGGCTCACGTCAGGGCTGCGCAACCCGCGCGCGAAGACGGTGCCGCCGGAAGTCGCGTACTGGCTGCAGGCGTTCGATCTCGAAGCGCTCGCGGGGCAGTATCCGTCGCAGTTGTCGGGCGGGCAGAAACAGCGCGTCGCGCTCGCGCGCGCACTGGTCGCGCAGCCGCGGATCCTGCTGCTCGACGAACCGTTCGCGGCGCTCGACGGCGCAATGCGCCAGCGCATGCGTCACGAACTCGCCGAGCTGCAGGCGCGGCTCGATATCCCGATGGTGCTGATCTCGCACGATCCCGACGACGTCGCCGCGTTCGGCGACCAGGTCGTGCAGTTGAGCGAAGGACGCGTGCAGGCGGCTCCGCCGCACGCCGAGTGGCCGACGCGCGTCACGTGAGCGCGCGAGGCCGTGGTCGTGGCAGGCAGGTTGGAGCCTGAGAGAAGCCGCGCGTAGCGGCATAGGTTGAAAGCGGAAACGAAGCCGGCGCCGTGCAGGCGCTGTGCGATGCCGGCTTCGCCCCGCCCGTCACACGATCGTCGAAGCGCGCCGTCCTGCCGGCTTCGTCAGCCCGTCACCGCAAGAATCACGCTCGACGCCTTGAACAAGGCGATCGCCCGCCGGCCTGTGTCGAGTTGCAACGCCTCGACGCTGTCGTTGGTCACGACGGCCGTCAGCGTCCCGCCGCCGTCGAGCGCCAGCGTCACCTCGCTGTTCACCGCGCCCGCCGCAACGGTTTCCACACTGCCGCGCAGTTGATTCCGCGCGGACACTTTCAGCTCTTGCTCGCCGTCGTCGACCGCGAGCACGACCCACGACGCCTTCACCAGCGCGCAGGCGTCCGCGCCAACCTGCAGGCCGAGCGCGTCGGCGCTCTCGTGCGTCAGCACCGCAACGATCGGCTGTCCGCCGGGCAGCGTGAGCGTGACCTCGTCGTTGACGGTGCCGCGCACGATCGATGCGACCTTGCCGAACAACTGGTTGCGCGCGCTGGTCTTCATCCCGATCCGGCCGATCAGCGCCCAGTCGACGTCGAACCCGGAGACGGCCGCGCTCGCGGCCTCGATGAACCGGCGATGCTCGCGCTCGATCGTGCGGAACGCGGCGATCAGCGACGTCGCGCGCGGCGTCAGCGTCGTGCCGCCGCCGCCCTTGCCGCCCGTCGAACGCGCGACGAGCGGTTCGCCGGCAAGATTGTTCATCGTGTCGACCGCATCCCACGCGGCCTTGTAGCTCAGGCCGACGGCCTTCGCCGCGCGCGTGATCGAACCGGTGTCGCCGATCGCCGCGAGCAACGCGATGCGCATGGCGCCGCCGAGCGTCTGCTCACCGGCGCGCAGCCACAGCTCGCCGCCCAGTTCGAGCGGTTCGGAAGACGGGGAAGATTGCGGTGCGTCGGTCATCGGGATGCGTGTAGAAATCGGGGGGCCATTATAGGGAGCGCGTGCCGGTCAACCCGGCTTGCCGTCGAGCTTCGGCGGCCGCAGGCTGGCCAGCAGCGTCTCGGCGTCGCGCGCCGCGCGCTGCTCGAGCGCCGCGCCGTAGCCGCGCACGAAACCGAGCTGGTACGGCGGGGCAGCCAATTTTTCGAGGTGATGCAGCGCGACCATCGTGTCGTTCGCTTCACCGAGCACGCTCTGCACGCGCGTGAGCGTCTTGACCGTCTCGGTGCGCGTGCGGCGCGACGCCAGCGATGCGAAGAATTCGAGCGCATAGCGCAGCCGCTTCGCATCGATCCGCACCTGATGACGCGCGGCCGTGTCGAGCGACGTGAGCGACGGCGACGCATAGAGATGACCGAACAGCCGCCGCACGCGCTTCGTCGCGTGGCGCCGCAGCGAGGGCGCGTCGCCGTCTTCGGCGGGCGGCAGCGCAAGCGAACTCAGCCATTCGAGCCAGCCGAGCGTCAGCCGCGCATAGCGAGCCGAATGCAGCGCCTGCCGCAACTCGACCCGCGCGGCCGCGCACTGCGCGCGCGCGGCGTCGAGCGTGCCGTTCCACTCGCCGTCGCCGCCGTCGGCCGCGATCAGCGCGGGCAGGCTTTCCGTCGCGAACACGTCCCAGTCGCGCACCGTGCCGAGCAGCGAGGCAAGCCAGCGCAGGTCGACACCGAGTGTGTCGCGCCACTGGCGATCGGCGAAGAGCGGGAAGAAGCGCATCAGCGTACGCAGGCGGCGCAGCGCGACCCGCATCTGGTGCACGAATTCGGGATCGTCTTGCTCGAGCACCCCGCCTTCGTTACCGAGCCATTGCGCGGTGATGTCGCCGGACAGCGCGAACAGCGCGACGCGCTGCGTGCGCACGCCGGTCAGGTCGACGAGCCTGGCCTTGACGGGCCCGTCGGCGGCCGGCTCGGCCGCACATGCGCGATCGATCACGCTCGTCAATTGCACGAATGCGGGCCACGCGCCGCTCAATTCGCGCGCCGCGGCAAACAGCGCATGCAGCGCGGCGGTACGCGCGGGCAGCGTCTCCCAGTCGGGCGCGGCCAGGCGCAACTCGACGTAGCGGCGTGGCGGCTCGCTACCGCGATACAGCGTGACGTCGTCGAGCGTCATTTCGACCACGACGCCGCTGTCGTCGGCCCAGCGCCCGCGCCGCCGTTCGCTGACGAGGCGCAGCGCCGACGCGTCCGGCTGGGTACCGGCCTCCTCCGGGCGCCCGGCCGTATCCGGCGCGGCGCCGTCGATTTCGCCTGTCGCGACGACGGCCTCGGCTGCGACGGCCACCTCGGGTACGGGCAGCGGCATCGCAACGACGATGCCCGCATGCTCCGCGTCGAACAGTTCGCGCGCCGTGACACCCGGCGCAAACGCCTTCGTGCGCGACGCGACGACCCGCCTGCCGTGCGCATTCGACTCGACCCACGTCCACCAGCTCGCGCCGGGGCTCAACTCGGCCTCCTCGATCTGGCACGGCTCGATCGTCACGCGCTCGTGGCCGCGGCGCATCCGGACCTGCGGGCAGATCCGCCACGCGCGCACGAGTTCGGCGCCGAAATCGCGCTGTGCGCCCCGGGCGCGACTCGCAGCCTTGACCGGCCACCCTTCCAGCGACAGCGACAACACGATTTCCAGCACACGCGACATGGAGGCTCCTGCACATGAAGAATCGCCGGCGCATCAATTGCGCCGGCGTCACCCGTGAAGCTGCTTCCATAGTACACGTCGCCAAAACTCGCAGGCGACGATCTGGCCCTGTCGTGCTGTCGCAGGTCAAACGGCGTATTGCGCGAGGCCGTTGCCGAACGACCAGTCCTCCTTCAGTACCTCGACAAGACTGATGAATACGTCCTGCTGCCGCACGCCGGGCTGCTGCGCGAGGTTGTCCGCGATCGCCCGGTACAGCGCCCGCTTCTGCTCGAGCGTGCGCGTGTTGTTCGCGGTGATCTGGATCATCACGAGATCGTCGCTGCGTTCGATATCGAGGTAGTGACGACCGAACACGAAGTTCTCGGCCGCATGCTCGGTGACGACCATGAAGATGTCGTCCTCGGGCACGTTGAACGTGTGCATCAGCGCGCGATGCACGCCGTCGACGAGCGCCGCACGGTAGGCGGCCGGCTTGCCTTCGCGGACTGCGATACGGGTGAAGGGCATGGTCCTGCTCCTGTCGGTGAAGTTGACGTTGAAGAACGGAAACACAGCGTCAGGTTAGGCTCGCCGAACTATAATGAACAGTCATTGATGAATATTTCATCCATTTACATCGAAAATGAAAGTCCTTGACCTCGATGCCGTCCGCGCGTTCGTGCTGGTCGCCGATCTCGCCAGCTTCACGCGCGCCGCCGATGCGCTCGGCACCACGCAGTCGGCCGTCAGCCTGAAGCTGAAGCGGCTGGAAGCGCACCTCGGCAAGCCGCTGCTCGCGCGCACGCCGCGCGTCGTCAAGCTGGCCGCCGACGGCGAGAATTTCCTGCCGGCCGCCCGCGCGTTGCTCGACGCGCACGATCACGCGCTGGGCGCGATCTCGGCCGGCACGCACCGGCTGTCGCTCGGCGTCAGCGAGCATGTCGCCGTACCCGACCTGCCGGCCGTGCTCACGAGCCTGCACCGGCAGGATCCGGGGTTGTCGCTCGAAATGCATCTCGGCACGTCGACGAACCTGCTCGCGCAATACGACGAACGCCGGTTCGACGCGGTGATCGTGCGGCACGAGCCGGGCGAAGACCCGCCGCGCGAAGACGGCACGCTGCTGTTCTCCGAACCGCTGGCCTGGCTCGCCGCGCCGGACTGGGTGCCGCGCGCGGGCGAGCCGCTGCCGCTCGCGGTGCTGGCCGGCCC
>NZ_JAAGPG010000981.1:0-1683 GCF_017104665.1 Burkholderia sp. Se-20378
CCGGCCGATGCGCCGCGCTACCTGTCCGGCGTGCATCGCGAGGCGTCCGCGCAGACCGTGATGCAGTGGCGCGACGACGGCACCGCCAGGAACGGGCGGCCGTCCGCGCGCGACCCGAGTCGCCTTCCCGAGCGCTTCGAGTCGGCCGCGTGGATCACGCGCACCGCGCTGTGCGTCGAAGTGCGCAACGGCATCCTGTACCTGTTCATGCCGCCGCTGGCCGCGCTGGAGGATTATCTCGACCTGCTCGGCGCGATCGAGCTGACCGCGCACGCGCTGGGCGTGAAGCTCGTCCTGGAAGGCTATCCGCCGCCGCGCGACGCGCGGCTGAAGCTGCTGCAGGTGACGCCCGATCCCGGCGTGATCGAGGTGAACATCCATCCGGCCAGCAACTTCGACGAACTCGTCGACCACACCGAATTCCTGTACGACGCTGCGTGGCAGTCGCGGCTGTGCAGCGAGAAGTTCATGGTCGACGGCCGCCACGTCGGCACGGGCGGCGGCAACCACTTCGTGCTCGGCGGCGCGACGCCGGCCGACAGCCCGTTCCTGCGTCGCCCGGACCTGCTCGCGAGCCTGATCGCGTACTGGCACAACCATCCGTCGCTGTCGTACCTGTTCTCCGGGCTTTTCATCGGGCCGACGAGCCAGGCGCCGCGCGTCGACGAAGCGCGCAACGACCAGCTCTACGAACTCGACATCGCGTTCGCGGAGATCCAGCGCAACAAGCTGCTGTTCGGGCAGGACATGCCGCCGTGGCTCGTCGACCGCGTGCTGCGCAACCTGCTGATCGACGTGACCGGCAACACGCACCGCAGCGAGTTCTGCATCGACAAGCTGTATTCGCCGGATTCGTCGACCGGCCGGCTCGGCCTGCTCGAACTGCGCGCATTCGAGATGCCGCCGCATGCGCGGATGAGCATCGTGCAGCAATTGCTGCTGCGCGCGCTGGTCGCGCGTTTCTGGGCCGCACCGTACACGACGCCGCTCACGCGCTGGGGCACCGCGCTGCATGACCGCTTCATGCTGCCCGAGTTTCTTCAGATGGATTTCGACGATGTGCTGGCCGAACTGGGCGACGCCGGTTTCGCGTTCGATCCGGCGTGGTTCGCGCCGCACTTCGAATTCCGCTTCCCGCTGTTCGGCCAGATCGCGGTGAACGGGATGCAACTGTCGCTGCGTGGTGCGCTGGAGCCGTGGCACGTGATGGGCGAGGAGGGCGCGCCCGGCGGCACGGTGCGCTACGTCGATTCGTCGGTCGAACGGCTCGAAGTGCGCGTGACGGGGCTCAACGACAACCGGCACGTCGTGACCGTCAACGGCCGCGCGCTGCCGCTGCAGCCGACCGGCACCGTCGGCGAATACGTCGCGGGCGTGCGCTACAAGGCGTGGTCGCCGCCGTCCGCGCTGCATCCGACCCTCGGCGTGCACGCGCCGCTCACGTTCGACATCGTCGATACGTGGCTGCAGCGCTCGCTCGGCGGCTGTCGCTATCACGTCGCGCATCCGGGCGGGCGCAACTACGCGACGTTCCCGGTCAATGCATACGAAGCCGAGAGCCGCCGGCTCGCACGCTTCGTCGAGATGGGGCATACGCCGGGGCGGATGGATGTCGCGGCTGCCGCGCCGAGCCGCGAATTCCCGTTCACGCTCGACCTGCGGCGGCCGTGACCGGACGATGAC